>JBAWVV010000423.1:0-3750 GCA_037147115.1 Planctomycetia bacterium
CGCCGCTGGCTGCCAGGGGGGCGAATGCCAGGCAGGTTGCGGCACCCCGATCGTGCCCACAATCGCTCTTCCGGTGATCGGGCCGTGTCTGGTCTGTGACGGCGGTGACCACGGCAAGCCCGCCGTGCCCCGGGGCCGGACGCGTCTGGGCAACATCACCTCCGGCGACACCGTGGCCCGCTACCGGGCCGATGGGCCGGGCCCTGCGCCGGAGGACGAAGCCTGCCTGGAAGCGGAGAGCTGCGTCGTCGCCTCCAACTGCACCTGTGTTTACGCGCCGCGGTTCTCGTCGGTCCGCCGGGTCATCCGTCCTTTCGAGGATGCGGTCCCGACGGGGCCGAAGGGGCTCGCGCTCGACACCATCGCCGCGGCCGGGTCGGTCGGCCAGTCGGTGTACGACAAGACCCAGCAGATCCAAATCGTCGCCGCCCGCCTTGCCCAGCAGGGCATTGCCGTTGAGGACCGGATCCCCGTTCTGGCCGTCGACAAGGTGGTGCCGCCGGTGCTTCAGGAAGGGGTAGACGGTCCGGTCGCCGTCGCCCTCGACCTCCCCGTCGAGAAGGTCGACAACGTCCAGGCTCCGCGCTTGGCGCGGAAGATCGACGTGCCGCTGGCCTGGATGTGCGTGTCGGGGGCCCAGGTGACCGTCAATGGCGAGGCCGCCAACGTGCTCGCCGTCGATCATGGCGTGGCCACGCTCCGCCTCGAGTCTCCGGGCCGCTGCGAGCTGACGCTGTGCAAGCGGGCCGGCAGCGACACCGCCCGCCCCGGCGAAGAGCTCGACTTCACGATCTTCGTTTTGAACTCCGGCGACCGTCCGCTCACCGACATCACGCTCGTCGATGCCGTTCCCGGGCGCTTGGCCGTGATCGAAGGGAGCCCGGTGTCGAATCTCCCGGCAGCGATCTCCACCTCCAAGGGGGACGACGGCGCCACGCTCCTCTCCTGGACCTTCAAGGGGACGCTCGCTCCGGGCCAAGGGTGCTTCGTGCGATTCCGCACGATCGTCCACTGATCGCGCCGGCGGCGCCGCGGGGATTCCAGCGGCGGGCCCGGCAGTGGCTGGGATCCTCCGGATCCTCGAGCGGGCCTGCTTTCGCGGCAGGATTCCCCGGGGAAAAAGGGGGCTGTCGGTCGTCTTCCCGACCGGCGTCACACAACTCAGAGGCGCCGTCTCCGAGGGGCAGGCGGGGACGGATTGCCCCGTCCGGCCTGACGCCGTTACGATCGACCGAATAGTTTTTTTTGGTCGACCCCCTCCTGCTCCCCACGGGAGCGAATCCAAGCGAGGTTTTCATGTTCTTTCCGATGGCCCGTTCCTGTCGCGCCGGCTCGGTGCTCCTCTGCGCCGCGGCCATCGGTCTTTTGACCTGCGGGAGCCTGCCGGCCCAGGTGGTTGTTGACGACATCGCCAATCCCTCCGCCGCCAAAAAGGGGGCCGACAACGGCCTCCCCGAGATCGACGAGATTCCGGATGGTTCGACCGAGGAACTGCTTGCCTTCATCGACAAGCTCCACAAGACGAACTTCAAGCCGACGTCGCGGCAGCAGGCCGAGGCGTTCCTCCGCAAGGTCGCCGTGACGTCGGTGACCGTGGCCGACAAGATCCTCGCTCAAGCGAAGCCGGAGGATGAGGCCCGCCTCCGGGCCTCGCGGATGAAGCTCCAGAGCCTGATGCTTCTCACGCAGATGGGCGACCGTGAGGCCGAGGCCGCGGTGGCGGAGTTCGCCAAGGAGCTCGCCGCCGGCGGGGACGCGGAGCTCGCCGCCGAGGGGGAACGGATGCTGCTGGTGGGCGACGCCAAGAAGGCCCTCCAGACTCAGGACCTGGAAGCGGCCGAAGCCCTCGTCCCCCGGATCGGGGCGGTCCTTGAGAACGCCCCGGATGACCCGCAGTCTGCCCAGCTGGCGATGCAGTTCGCCGGCGCCCTCGAGCATATGCCGGGGGGCACCGCGGTGGCCGGGAAGGCCTACGCCACCTTCGGCGCGGCGTTTGCGAAGAGCAGCAACCCGGAGATCAAGGCGATGGGGGAGGGATTCGCCGGCATGCTCCGCCGCCTCTCGCTGATCGGCAACCAGATGGAGATCAGCGGCACGAATCTCGATGGCCAGCCGTTCGACCAGAAGTCGCTTGCCGGTAAGGTCGTACTCGTCGACTTCTGGGCCACCTGGTGCGGCCCGTGCATCGCCGAGATGCCCAACGTCCTGGCGGCCTATGAGAAGTATCACGACAAGGGGTTCGAGGTTGTCGGCGTCAGCCTCGACACCGACCGCGACGCGCTCGAGACGTTCCTGAAGGAGAAGGAGATTCCCTGGACGATCCTCTACGAGGAGCCCCAAGGACAGGGGTGGCAGCACCCGCTCGCTTCCTATTACGGCATCACCGGCATCCCCACCGTGATCCTCGTCGGACGCAACGGCAAGGTGGTGTCGATGGATGTCCGCGGCGAGAAGCTCGGTGAGGAGCTCGCCAAGCTTTTCAAGGACGCCAAGTGAGCACCCCGGCCTCCGTGCGGCGTGCGATCATCTCGCGACGGGCCAGCGCCTTCGATTCCTCCGGGATCCGCAAGGCGTTCGACCTCGCCGCGAAGCTCGACGACCCGATCAACCTGGCGATCGGCCAGCCCGACTTCGCCATGCCGGCGGCGGCCTGCGAGGCGGCCAAGGCCGCCATCGACGCCGGGAAGAACGGCTACACGCAGACCCAAGGGATCCCGCAACTCCGCGAACGGCTCGAGGGGGCCGTTCGCGGCGAGTTGGGGGACCCCGAACGGAAGCTGTGCGTCACGAGCGGATCGAGCGGCGCCCTCGTCCTCGTCCTCATGGCACTGATCGATCCCGGTGATGAGGTGATCCTCTTCGAGCCGGCCTTCGTGATGTATCGGCCGCTCGTCGAATTTCTCGGCGGGACGTGCGTGATCGTCGACACCTCGCCGTCGTTCTCGATCGACGTCGAGCAGGTGGCGGCCGCGATCACGCCGCGGACGAAAGCGATCCTGCTGAACACGCCGTCGAATCCGACTGGCTTCGTCGCCCCGCTCGACACGGTGCGCGATCTCGCCCGGCTCGCCGAGCAGACGGGCGTAACGCTCATCAGCGACGAGCTCTACCGGTCGTACAGCTACGACGAGCCCTTTCATTCCCCCGCGGCCCACAGCGACCGCGTTGTCGTCATCGACGGCTTTTCAAAATCGCATGCGATGACCGGCTGGCGGGTGGGGTGGGTCCACGGACCCGCCGAGATCATCGATGCCTGCACGATGCTCCAGCAGTACACCTTCGTCTGTGCGCCGCAGGCCGGGCAGTGGGGGGCAATTGCCGCCTTCGACGCCCCGATGGACATCCCCCTCGCCGAGTGCAAGCGGAAGCGCGACAAGCTCATGGCGGGGATCGCCGGCCACTACCGCTTCGTGAAGCCCGGCGGCGCCTTCTATCTCTACCCCGAGGCGCCCGGCGGATCGGGGAAGCGATTTGCCGATGCGGCAGCGGAGCAGGAGAAGCTGATCGTGGTGCCGGGGAGCGTGTTCGGCGCCGCCGACACCCACTTCCGCATTGCTTACACTGTCACCGACCGGACGCTCGACCGCGGCATCGCGGCCCTCCTGCGCCTTGCTGGCGCTGCGCAGGCCTGACCGGGCCTGAGCCTTGGCCCAAACGTGGCTTCGGGGTCGCCCGTGCCCCGTCGCCGGACGTTCGCGGAGGGCATCCATGCCCTCCGCTCTCTCCGCGCCGCTTGCGCTTTCGCCCTCC
>JBAWVV010000424.1:0-3746 GCA_037147115.1 Planctomycetia bacterium
GCGGGAGGACGGGCTGCGGTAGGACCGGAGGGTGATGGTAGAACAGCTCGGGTTTCCGCGGAAGCGGTCCCGCAGGGAGCGCTTCACCGCGACGAGCCTTGAACCCCACCCCGGCGATGCACCGCGTCCCCCCGCCTGTCGAAGCTCCCCATTGTGACGCCCCCGCCGGGGCGTGCGCCGAAGCCGCGCCGCCAGCGACCGGCCGGGGGGCCGTGGTGTGGCTGCGATCCAACCATCGGCCGGGGGTTGGGATCGCGGGCATGGCCGCCGCCCTCCTCCTCGTGGTGCTCCTCGCGTCGCGCCCCTGGAGCCGTCCGGTCGGTGTCGTGCCCTGGCTTCTCGGGGCCGGTATAGGCGTCGCCGCCGCCGCCGCTGGGATCCTCTCGTCGCGCCCCCGGATTGTCCTGGTGGGGAAGGGGCTGCGCGTCAACCTCGCCCCGGCCCGGGTCGAGGTCGTCCCGCTCGAGATCGTCGAGTGCTTCTTCCTCGGCAGTCGGCTCGAGCCACCCCACCCCGGGGATGTTCGCACGGGGGGCGACCGGGTGCGGACGCTCGTGATGCGGATCGCCGAACGGGCCGTCGAGCATGCCGAGCGGCCGACATTGCCGCTGTGGGGCGCGTGGCGGGAAGGCTCGGTGACCTTCGACGGCCGGTGGTGTGAGCCGCTGTCGGTCGACCTGGTGCGGCGGCTGAACCGCGACCTCACGACGGCCAAACGCGCGGCGCTGGCCAGGGGGGCGACGTGAGTTGGAAGGGGCTGCTCGTGAGCGTCCGCAATGCCGACGAAGCCACGGAGGCGCTGGCCGGCGGCAGCGCGATTGTCGACGTCAAGGACCCGCTCGCCGGTCCACTCGGCGCCGCGGTGCCCGCGACGGTCGCCGCGATCGCCCGGCGCGTCGGCAGCGCCGTGCCCTGGACCCTCGCCGGCGGCGAGCTCCTCGATTGTGGCGCCGATGCCGAGGCGGGAGGCGCTCGGCTCCTCCGCTTCATCGACGACGTCCTCGCGGCGCTCGATTCGCTCCCCGCGCCGGCGGCGGTCAAAATCGGGCTCTCTGCGGGCGTCGATGCCCCCTGGTGCGAGACGTTGGCGCGGCTGGCGCCGGCGCTGCCCCGCCGGATCGGTCTGGTCGCGGTCGCCTATGCCGATTGGCAGGGGTGCGGGGCGCCGGAGCCCGAGAGGGTGTTTAGCGCGGCGGCCGGCGCGGGCTGCCGCGGGCTCCTCGTCGACACGTTCGACAAGTTGGGCCCGGGGTTGTTCCGCCTCGTCGACCGGGCGACCATCCGGCGCTGGGTGGCCCATGCCCGCGCCGTCGGTCTGCCGCTGGGCTTAGCGGGGAAATTGTCGCTCGATGACGTCGCCCTAGCGGCCTCCCTCGGGGCCGACGTCGTCGGGGTCCGGTCGGTCGCCTGCATGGCAGGGGGACTGGGCCGCGGGGAGGGGGATCGGCTCGGGATCGTGGAGCGGGATCGGGTCCGGCGGGCGGTCGAACGGTTCCAGGCAGCGTCTGGGGGTGAGGAGTGGTGAGGATCGATCGGCCCCGGTGGCACGGGGGGGAGATCGGGGATATTCTCGGTTCGATATTTCCCGCCGGGTCCCTCCGCCCGGGTCGATCAGTCTGGCTGCTCCCCCCCGAGGATTGTCCCCACGATGGCCAAAACGCTCGAAGTTCGGGTTCCCCACACGCTCGATCAGGACGAGATCAAACGCCGCCTCGACGAGGCGCTCGTCCGTGCCCGGTCAGACTATGCCGACTCGGTCGGCGAGATCACCGCGCAGTGGGATGGGGAGGAGAAGATGCGATTCAATCTGGCCGTGGCGGGGATGAAGTTCGACGGATCGCTCGAGATCGGTATTGAGGACCTCCTCGTCACGCTCCAGCTGCCGGGGGCCGCAGCGCTGTTCAGCGGGCGGATCCGGGATGGGATCCAGGAACGGCTCGGGGGGCTCGTCGGCTG
This sequence comes from Planctomycetia bacterium, assembly GCA_037147115.1. GTDB lineage: Bacteria > Planctomycetota > Planctomycetia > Pirellulales > UBA1268 > QWOP01. Next base: position 1,957 of record JBAWVV010000424.1, read on the forward strand.
ACGGGGGCTGCGGCCGGTGGCAGCGGTTGTGCCGGTCGGGGTCGGAGCGGGTGAGAGGAGAGGGGATCGGTGGAGCGTCTGCCGAATGAAAAAAAGACGTGAGTTTGACGGCGCCGTTGGTGGAACAAGCATGATCGATTCGAGCCTGCCTCTCCCGACGGCGGTCCCCGCGAGGGCGATCGGCCCGTGCCAATCGGGACTGGGGTCGGCACTGGCCCCTGTGGGCCTCCGTGTGATCGTGCTGGTCGCCGCAATGCTCCAGGCCGGCGGCGGCCCGTCGCTGCCTTGGCTGGCGCTCCCGGGCGACGCCCCGGCGGCGATGGCCCAAAACCAGCGTCCGCCGGCCGATGATCCCTTCGCCGAGGAATTGAATCCGTTCCCGCGGGAGGAGAAGCCGAAGCCGCGCTCCGGCCAAACGCCCCGCGCTACCGGAACCGGAACGAAAAAGGCTGCGGAGAAGAATCGGGAAAACGTCAACAATCAGGATCCCGACGAGGAGCTCACCGAACCGGCGCCCCGCAAGCCGGCCCCGCGGGGGAAGGCTCCCGAGCGCGTCCCCCTCGACGCCGATGACGAGCCCCCGATCGTCCGCCCCCGGCCCACGGCGAAGCCGCTGGTGCCCGCCGCCGATCTCCTCCCCTTTCCCGATGTCGACATGCCCCCGCCGGAGGAGGATTCCCCGGCGCAGAAGCTCCTCGTCAAGGCCGACAAGCTCGACCGGAAGGGGAAGTACGACGAGGCCAAGAAGATCGTTCTCGAAGCGATCGAGGCCGATCCGAAGCTCCCCGTGGCGTGGCTCGCCTTGAGTATCGTCGCCCGGCACCTGGGGGACTTCGAGGGATCGCTCGAGGCGTGTTCCGCCGGCCTCCGCCTCGATCCGTTGAATGCGGAGCTCTATCTGCGGCGCGGGATCGCCTGGTTCCATTTGGGCCGTCACGGCATCGCACTGGAGGACTTCGAGGACGCCGCCGGAATCGCCTACGAAGATCCGCGGCCGGAGCTGTGGCGCGGACTGACACTGATGGAGCTCGACAAGCCGCTCGAGGCGATTAGCGCCTATTCGTCGTCGATCCGCCGCGATCGGACCTATGACCTGGCCCACCTCAATCGGGGCCTGGCGTATCTGGTCACCAACGAACCGGCGAAGGCCGAGCTCGACTTCGACCAGGCGATCCGCCACGATCCGCGCGACGCGCGGGCCTGGTTCAACCGGGGCGTCGCGCAGGCCAGGCAGGAGGAATATGCCGACGCCGCCGCGTCGTACGGTGAGTCGCTCCGCCTCGACCCCAAGCTGGAGGGCGCCCGCCGCAACCTCGAGGCACTGCGCGGCCGCGGCAACCTCGAGGCGCGTCGCGGCCGCGGCGGTGAGGCCGGAGGCCGGCTCGACAGTCGGGGCTTGCGGGTGGCGCCGGCCGAGCTTGTCCCGGCCGGACGGGTGTTGCCTTCCCGCCCCGCCGGCACTGGTTGAGAAGCGCCGCCGTCAGTCCCCTTTCGGGCCGACCCGGAGCATCTGGCCGTCGATCGCCCACTTAAGGTCGAGGGGCTCGACGATCCGGTTGAGGAGGGTCTCCCGATCGACCTCCCTGACCGACAGGCGGACGATCTCCGCTGGGGCGATCCCCTTCGTCCGCAACCCCTCCCGGTCGAGCGAAAGCTCGAGGTCGAGCCGCATCGCGACTGTCGCCAGGAGCTGATCCAGCGGCGCGGCGACTTCGAGCGTCCAGGTCGCCATCACGGGGGCCGGGGGGCGCGGAGCCACACCGGAACGCGGCGGCTTGACGGCCGTGTTG
>JBAWVV010000425.1:0-3740 GCA_037147115.1 Planctomycetia bacterium
AAAAAACGTTTGATTTCCCCCGACGTGCGCCGAGCGCTGGCTCCAGCCCGAAGACGGGATCAGGCGACGGCGAGCATCCGCTCGAGCGCCACCACGGCCCACTTCGCCGTCTCGTCGTCGACGCGGATCACGTTCACCGCATCCCCTGCCTCGAGGTGCTCGAGGCTCCAGCAGAGGTGCGCCAGATCAATCCGGTACATCGTGGCGCACATGCAGACCACTGGCGAGAGGAAGCGGATCTCTTGCTCCGGGTGAGCCGTTTCCAGACGCTTGACGAGATGCAGCTCGGTGCCGATCGCCCACTTCGTGCCCGGGGGCGCCTGCTCCACCTGCCGGAGGATGTAGCTCGTGGAGCCGACGAGGTCGGCCTTGTCGACCACCTCCATCGAGCACTCCGGGTGGACGAGGATCTTCACGCCGGGAAAGTTCTTCCGCAGCCCGTCGACATGCTCGGGGCGGAACATCGCATGAACGCTGCAGTGGCCCTGCCAGAGGATGACGCGCGAGGCCTCGAGCGCCGCCTTACCGTTGCCGCCGAGCGCGGGGTCGTGCGGATTCCAGACACACATCTGATCGAGGCCGATCCCCATCGTGCGAGCGGTGTTGCGGCCGAGGTGCTGGTCGGGGAAGAAGAGGACGCGGCGGCCGCGGGCAAAGGCCCATTCAAGGACGGCGCGGGCGTTGCTCGAGGTGCAGACGATCCCGCCGTGGCGGCCGCAGAAGGCCTTGAGGCTCGCCGCGGAATTGATGTAGGTGACGGGGGTCAGCTCGGCGGTGTCGATGACGGTGCCGAGATCGGCCCAAGCGTCCTCCACCTGATGGATCGCGGCCATGTCGGCCATCGAGCAGCCAGCGGCAAGATCGGGGAGGACGACCGCCACGCGCCGGCCGCCGCGGGCGGCGACCTTGTCGGGGCGGTTGGCGAGGATGTCGGCTGTCTCGGCCATGAAGTGGACGCCGCAGAAGGCAATCGCCTCGCACTCGTCCCGTTCGGCAGCCGAGCGGGAGAGCTGGTAGCTGTCCCCCTGGAAGTCAGCGTGGGCGATGACGCCGTCCTGCTGGTAGTGGTGGCCGAGGATCACGAGCCGGCGGCCCATTCGCTGCCGGACCCCCTCGATCCGTGCCGCGAGTTCGGCGTCGGAGAGGGGGCGGTAGTCGGTGAACGGGCCCGGGATGGGCGGGGCGGCGGCAGGGCTGCTCATGGAGTCAAGTATACGCCCGGCGTGCGGAGACTGCCGCCATCGCTATACTTTCCTTTCGACGGTCGCTGTGGCCTGCGGCCCCCCAGGGGCCCCCCGCGGACCGTCAGGAACCAAACGGGAAGGATGGCTCGATCGATGGCGCGGAAAGTGGTGAATCGCAAGGAGCTCCGGGCGCAGAACGACGCCGCGGAGGCCCGCGGCAAGGAGAAGACGGAGAAGAAGGAGAAGGTCGCCAAGGAGCCAAAGGCGAAGAAGGAGAAGGTGGCCAAGGAGCCGAAGGTCGCCGCCAAGAAGACCGTTCGCAAGAAGGTCACCAAGGAAACTCGCCTCAAGGCTTACTGGGGCGTCTTCAACCAAGCCATGAAGCGGCTGGTGCTGTTCGAATATGCCGACAAGAAGTCGGCCGAGAAGAAGGCGTCCGAACTGACCGCCTCCTCCCGGGCGACGCACTTCATCCAGCTGGTGAAGGAAGCGATCAGCGAGTGATCCCTGCCGGGGCGATCCGTTCGCTCCGCAAACTCCTTCCGAGGGCACGACCGATGATCGGCTCGGTGAAGGATGCCGTGGCCATTCCAGCCTGCGCTGCCGGGGGCCCTCGCCCCGGCCCGCGGCGGCCCGCGCCGGCGGCCGGCTCCCGCCCCTGGCGGGCCCTGCTCGTGGTCGCTGTCGCAGCGGCGATGCTCGCGCCGCTGGGCGTCACGGCCACCGGCTGCTCGTCGAAGCCCGCCGCGAAGAAGCGGGGGAAGACAGCCAAACGCCCTGAAACGGGGCTGGCGGAACTTGCCGGTACAGAAGGCTCCCAGGCGCTGCCCGCTGCTCTCACCGAGCCTGCAGAAGGCGCTGCCGATCCTGCTGCCGAGAGCACCGCGAAGCCTGCGGCAACTGACGCCCCCCCGACCAAATCAGGCGTCGACGCGGCCGACGTCGCTGCTGAGCCGGCGCCGGCACTCGAGCCTGCAACGCCCGCGGAGCCGATGCCTCCTGAGGCTCCCGAGACCGCGACTTCCGACGATGTCTCGCCGGCCGTCTCGCTGGATGGACTCGCGGCGGCAGCCGCGAGTGGTGGCCCGGCGCGGCCAACCTCACAACTCGTCGACGCCGACACGGCGCTGCGCCTCGACGGCGGGCGCGTCGAGGTCTGTTCTCCTCTCGGGTGGACCCGTTCGCCGCGCTCGCAAAACTATCTCGTCCGCTACCAGCCCGGCCCGAAGAAGTCGTATCCGTCGATCGTCGTCACGGCCGAGCCGGCGCCTGCAGGGCTCGGGGAGATCACCGCTGCCAACCAGTCCGACCTCGTCGCGGCGATCGGCACGACGCTCGCCGCGACGTTCCCGGCCGCTGGGCCGGTGAAGCTGATCAAAAAACCGGCCGCGGCAACGTTTGGGAGCCACACCGGCGTCGCTTGGGCGCTGCCGGGAACGGCGAAGGTCGGCGGCCTCTCCGAGCCGGTCGATCGGTTTGCCTACGGTGTCGTTCTCGGAGGGCGGCTCTATACCGTGGAGGCCCGGGCCCCGAAGGGGAAGGTCGACGACGACGCCAAGGCGGCGGCAAAAGCAGTCGCCGCCACGCTCTTCCGGCCCGCCGACGCCCCGGCGGGGCAACCGGAAGGGTCGGCACCGGCGGCCGATCCCGCCCAGCCCGCCCCGGGCAACGAGCCGGCGGCGGCAGCAGAGTGAGAGTCGCCGCCCATCACGCGTACGGGCTCTTCCAGTCGCCCCAGGCCTTCAGGTAGCGGGCCAGGCCCGGCGACGAGGCTGACTTTTCCTCGATCCACGTCCGCGTCTCCTCGATGAGGACATGCTCCTCTTCGAGGGAAAGCTCGCCGGCCAGGACGCGCGATCGGAGGAAGATGAAGTAGGTGTCGAGAACGTCGCCGCGGCAGTAGTCGTGGATGTCGGCAGCCCGACCGGCGTCCCACAGATCCTGCACCATGTAGCCGGCGACGTCCTGCTTCCCCGGCTTGCCGATCAGATTCGCCGCCAGCGACAGCCCCCCCTGGAATCTACTCGCGCCGCTGTTGGTGAGCCATTCGTGGAGATCGAAGTGCCCCGCCATGTTGTAGCGGTAGCGCGGCTGGTCGTAGTTGCGCTTGTCTTCGGCATACCAGTCGGGGATCGGAAGCCCGTAGCGGAAGGCGCACAGCTCGAGCAGCGGGACGTCGAAGCCGCGGCCGTTGAACGTCACCAGACACGGCCTGCCATACTTCCGCCAGCCCTCCCAGAAGAGTCGCGCGATCTCGGGCGGCCGCGACTTCTCCTCGTCGAGGGCGACCAGATCGATGAGCCGGTAATCGGCCGCCACCCGCGCGATGACCAGCGACACCGGGAGCTGGAAAGTATAGGGAATGAAGTCTTTCCCCTGCTCCGCCATCAGCTCCGCGCGCCACCGGGCAATCGCCGCCGCCGGCGAGAGCTTCTCCTCCGGATACCGCAGCCGCGACACGAGGGCACCGTCGGAGACGCTCTCGATGTCGAAGACAAAGTAGGCGGTGTCGCGCTTCACAGGGGGGGCCGGAGGCAAGTGTCGATTCCTTTCGCG
>JBAWVV010000426.1:0-3717 GCA_037147115.1 Planctomycetia bacterium
ACGAGATCGGGGTCCTGGCGCGGCAGATGGGATTCGCGAAGGTCGCCTCCGGTCCCCTCGTCCGCTCGAGCTACCACGCTCGCGAGATGACCGAGGACGGTCGCGTCGAGTAGCGGGGCGGTTTGCGAGGCTGGCTCTCCGAGCACGGGCGACCCCGCGCTGCGTCACCAAGTGTTGCGCATTGGGCTTCCTCGCCAGCGCGAAGGCGAGGCGGGGATCGGCGAACGCTTGAGGAGTGACGAGGTCCTCCGAGAAACGACGAAACTTTTGCCGGCCCCGCCGACGTATCACCTACAGGTACGAGGCTTTCTGGGCTTCTCCAATCCTTGACTCAAGCGAGGCTTCGGGGTCGCCCGTGCCCCGTCGCCGGACGTTCGCCTCAGCCATCCATGGCTTCGGCTCTCTCCGCGCCGCTATCGCTTTCGCCCTCCGGGCTGCGCTCACCGGCGAGGCCGGCTTACGGAGCACGGGCGACCCCTCGCTGGCGGCGCTGCGGAGTGGTGCTGCGGAGTGGTGCTGCGGAGTGGTGCTGCGGAGTGGTGCTCGACGGCCGGTGTGAAGGACGAGGCCGTGGTCGGCGAGTTTATGAGCGCCCCGGCTGATTGATTCGCTCATCTTCCACATCGACTTCCAGTCGAATGTCGAGCCAGTCCCTCGAATCGTTGCCGATGCGCAGCGTATCGATGCACTCGCCGGCGGCCGTCGGAGCAGGGGAAACCTCGATGCCGAAGCCGCCAGCCCCATCTGGTGTGATCGACACAACTTTCCACTGTCCGCGAATCGTCTCGGCCTGGGGAATCTCGCCTTGGTCGCCGGAGCCTGAAGGCGTGACCGAAATGGATCGAGTCGCACGCTTGGCCGCTTCCAGCGGCATCGTGCCGAGGTGGATGAACTTGGGATTCACTACGTAACGAGCCCCGATCCAGCCGCGGATCGGGATTGCGAGCGTCGCGTCGTCTCCCTCGATAGCACCGTGGGCCGTGATCGCGATTGCCGTGTTCACATCCCCCGCCCGCAGACTGCCGAGCGCCGCTTCGAGTTCGATCACCCGCTCTTCTCGATCGTCCTGCACGACGGCAACCTCGAAATCCGCCGCAGGACTCGAAAAGCGAATCGAATCCCGCTCAATGGCGCTGCCATACCACATCTGCGGACGGAGGCGGAGCTCGCGAGCCTCGTGCCAGGATGCCTCGAAAGACGCCGGCCGATCGACGAGATCCATCACCTTGTTGATTGAGTCCCTCGTGGCGATTTCAAGTGTGCGATACTCTGGTGCTGACGAGTCTGCCGTCTCGGTCGCCACATAGAGCTGGATCCGGCGGTCACCCTCGTACGACGGGCCGGGGATCGAGACGGTGACCTCGACCGCACCCGTGTCGCCGTCCGGGATGACATCGGAATCGACACGGGCCGAGGAGCACGACGGGCAACTTGTACGCACGGCCACGTTTCGAAGCGAGCGGCCGGTTCGATTGGTTAATCGCACCCTCCGAGTGACCGCCAGGCCCCTTGGCACCTGGATCAGGCGGGATCCTTCTGCCTGCCACTCGATGCGACCGTCAGGAAGAAGGGTGGCTTCGTGACGGCCTGTTGCCGGTCGGCCACAGCCCGCTGCCAGCAGGAGCAGCGCCACGAGCACCTTCTGCCACGTGGCCACACCGGAATGCGGCGCTGTGCTTGACGGTCCCGGTCCTGCCGCGGTGCCGAGCATCGCTGTCGTCTCCTCGCGGAGGGTGTCGTTCACGCCACCCGAGCCTGGCGGGTGCGGTTGCGGCGTCTGATGGCCCACACGATCACCACCCAGGAGAGTGCGGTGAGGAGCATCAATCCCCAGCGGAAAAAACGCGGGGGTACGCCGTCGAGACCGACACGCTCGGGCTGGGTGCCGAAGTCCATCGTCGGGAGAGCTTCAAACTCGGGTGTTCCGCGGAGGCGGAAGAGCGCATCGTCGAGCGGCGCGTTGAACTCGACGTCGTTGATGGCGAGGTATTCCAGTCGGCTCTTCAAGCGGCGTTCGTTGGTCTTCGGATCGGATTCATACCGCTCCCTGACGACGCTCTTTGGAAACCAGAAGCCGGCCGCGGTGGGCTGGAAGTCGGCATGGATGTCGCGGCTGATCTCGATGCCGCTAGTGCTCATGGTTTCCGACTCAACAACGTAGCCCTGCTCGGGGAGGACCGTCGTGGTCATCTCATACCCCGAGAAGAGGGGAATGCCGAGCACGCTCTTCTTGATCGAAACCTTCTCCGCCCGCGCGCCTGGAATCGCCTTGGAAGCGACTTCCTCGACCCCGATCGAAGCACCGTCGTTTGCGGCCGCGCGGAGCAGGGTGTTGCCGGTTTCCCGGCCGAGCCTTCCGGCATTGAAGAAGTCTGGAATCGGCGTGATCGGTTCGCTGCCGACCCGCGTCAGGCCCGATGTCTCGGCGTTCCCAGATGTCTGCTGCGCCACCTGAACGTTCATCATGTTCGCTTCCGTGGCGTCCCAGGTGACCACAAGACGGCCAGCGGCATCCGATGCAACGTCGATCTCTCCGCTGCGGATCTTCTCCGCCAGTTCCTTAAGCGGCACGTCGTCCGGCAGGTTCACCTGCTCGAAGCGATACTTCTGGTTTTTCACCGACACAGCGCAGTAGCGGGTCAGCGTCGGGGAGAGGGCGCTCGTCTCGTGCTTTCTCGCGGTCGCCATGTCGCGGTCATACTCCGCTTTGAGGCGCTGCTCATCTTCGTCGGTGATCGTCCCGCCGCCCTCGCGCACCGCTTTGCGGAATGACTCAATTCCGCTTTTGAACATCCCATCTAAGTGTTGCATCCGGGCCTCGAACTGTTTGGCATCGGCTTTTGCGTCCCGTGCGACATAGTTACGCATGAGGTATCGTCCGGCAACTGTCTCCGGAGTCGTCGTCGAAGCGGCCATCGCCTCCTGAATCGCAGCGGCCTTGCGCCGCCCGGATAGCTCATCGGCCCAGATCGCTTTGTGCGTGACCACGAAGGCGACGAGGAGCCATAAACAATGGGCGATGGCACGAAGCCGGTGGCGATCAGGCCTGATCAAAGCTGCCTCCGCAGAAAATCTCATGGGCGAGTCTCGCGTCGAACAGGTCCCTCGGTGCCCAGTCACGATTGAAAATGATAAACCAGAAGGGGGGGCATGTGCTCGGTGGAGATTCCACCTGTTATGGCGGCTCAGCCGCGGTTTCGACGAGCGTGGCTGAAGCAACGACTCGCCGTCGTAGGAAAATCGCGAGGGGCTATTACGTACGAGGTCCGTGTTGTCATTGCGATCTCCCCGCTGCGGTGCCAAGGGATTCGCATTGGGCTTCCTCGCCAGCGCGAAGGCGAGGCGGGGATCGGCGAACGCTTGAGGAGTGACGAGGTCCTCCGAGAAACGACGAAACTTTTGCCGGCCCCGCCGACGTGTCGCCCACAGGTACGAGGCTCTCTGGGCCTCTCCAATCCTAGAGTCAAACGTGGCTTCGGGGTCGCCCGTGCCCCGTCGCCGGACGTTCGCCTCGTCCATCCATGGCCTCGGCTCTCTCCACGCCGCTTGCGCTTTCGCCCTCCGGGCTGCGCTGACCGTCGAGGCCGGCTCTCGGAGCACGGGCGACCCCTCGCTGGCGGCGCGTTGGGGTGTGACGTGGTGCTACGTGGTGCGCGCTGGCACCCGCGTCACTCCGGCTCTTCGAGGCCGTGTTCCTGGAGCTTCTTTCGCAGCGTG
>JBAWVV010000427.1:0-3712 GCA_037147115.1 Planctomycetia bacterium
GGGATGACGGGTGGGTGAGCTTCGAGCTCGATCCGCTCATCGAGGATCCCGCTCTCCCGCTGACGCACGCCGAGCGCGTCGCCCGGTATGTCGAGCTCGGTTTGGCATGGTCCCGCGGCCATCGCAACCGGATGATCAAGGTGCCGGCGTCGGCGGCGGGGATCGCCGCGCTCGAGCCGCTCGCCGCGGCGGGCGTGCCCCTGAATGTCACGCTCCTGTTCACGCAGGCTCAAGTCGAGCAGGCCCGCGCGGCCGTCTGGCGCGGTGCCAGCCGGCTGCCGTCGCTCGCTGCCTTCAAGAGCGTCTACAGCGTGTTTGTGTCTCGGGTCGACGTCTGGGCCGCCAAACAGGCGCCAGACCTGTCGGCGGCGGCCCGGGGCCAGACGGCGATCGTCAATGCCAAGCGGATCTGGAACGCCAACCGGCTCTTCTGGCAGGGGCATCCGACCCCGCTGGCCCAGTCGATCGTGTTTGCCAGTACCGGCGTGAAGGAGGCCGGGGTCGATCCCTGCTTCTACGTCGCCGCCCTCGCCGGCGCCGACATCCAGACCAACCCTCCGGCGACCAACCGGGCCGCTGACGAATCGGGGAGGGAGTTTACCCGCCAGGTCGATCGGCTTCCCCCGGCGGAAGTCCTCGCCGAGCTCGACTCCCGGATCGACATTGCCAGGATGGGCACGGAGCTGATGTCGGAGGGAATCGCCAAGTTCGTTGCCCCGCAGCACGACCTGCTCGCCCTCGTGCGGGCGAAGCGGACGGCATGATGACCGGCCGGTGCGACCGCGACAGTCGTTCCCACCACACTTCCCGCCGCGGAACTGGAGCGAACAGGCCCGGCGATACGATCCTCCGATGATGGACGGGATGCTCAGCACCCGTCACGGAGGCTTGTCATGGTTCCCAAACGATCCCATCTTCTGCTCGCCGGGCTGCTCCTGTTCCTTGTCGGGGTGCAGTTCCGGATGGTGGAGTCGTTCACCTTGAGCGAGAAGTCGAGCAAGCTCCTCGTGGCGCAACTCGGCGACAAAGGCTTCCCCCAGCAACAGTCGCTGTTCGGCGGAGGAACCCCCGCGGGGCGGCGAACGGTCGAGCCGCCGGCCTGGCTCGGCCTGGCGCTGATGTCGGTCGGCTCCGTGATCACCCTCAAGAGCCTGTCGATGAAGGACTGATTCTTCTGTCAGCCGAGCACGTCGCGGATGATGTGTCCGTGGACATCCGTCAGTCGCATGTCGCGGCCGCTGAAGCGGTACGTGAGCCGCGTGTGATCGATGCCCATCAGATGAAGCATCGTCGCGTGCAGGTCGTGGATCTGGAATTTCTTCTCCACGACCCGGTAGCCGTAGTCGTCGGTCGCCCCGACCGTCACGCCCCCCTTCACGCCCCCCCCGGCCATCCACATCGAGTAGGCCTGGGGATTGTGGTCGCGCCCGTCGCCACCCTGGGCAAAGGGCGTGCGACCGAATTCACCGCTCCAGACCACGAGCGTCGAGTCGAGCATGCCGCGCTGCCGGAGGTCGCGGATCAGCGCCGCGATCGGCTGGTCGACCGCACGGGCATTGGCGGCATGCCCCTCCCGCAGATTGCCATGCTGATCCCAGCGGTCGGTGCCGACCGAAGTGCAGGTCAATTCGACGAACCTCACCCCCCGTTCCACCATCCGCCGTGCGAGGAGACACTCGTTGGCAAAGATCCGCGTCGGCTCGTTCTCGGAATCGCACCCGTAGTCGTGCTTGATCGACTCGGTCTCCCCCGAGAGATCGAGAAGATCGGGGACTGACGTCTGCATCCGGTAGGCAAGCTCCTGATTGGCGATCGCGCTTTCGAGAGCGTCAGGCGCCTCCCCCTCGCCGCTGAGCCGGGCCGCGAAGGAACGATCGAGCCCGCGGGCGAAGTCGAGCTTGGCGATCTGGCCATCCCTCGAACCGTCCCGGCGGCCGACATTCGACAGCCCCGTGGCGGTCGGCTTGAACACCGATCCCTGAAACGTGGCGGGCAGGAAGCCGTTGGTGAAGTTGTCGAGCCCGCCCGGCGGGATCAGGCCACCGTTGACGACGATGTATCCGGGGAGATCGTCGTTCTCACTCCCCAGGCCGTAGGTTGTCCACGCCCCCATGCTCGGCCTTCCCTGCAGCCCGCTGCCGGTGTGAAGGAAGTAGTTGGCGTTGGTGTGCTCGGGAAACTCGCTGGTCATCGAGCGGATCACCGCCAGCTCGTCGGCGACCGAGCCGATGTGCGGGAAGAGATCACTGACCGGCAGGCCGCACGCCCCGTACGGCTTGAACTTCCACGGGCTGGGGAGAATCGTGCCGACGTTGTTGAACTGCGTCTGGTCGACCTTGAACAGATCACGTGGGTTCTTCCCGGCATCCTGCTCGAGCCGCGGCTTCGGGTCGAAGCTGTCGACCTGGGACACGCCGCCGTCCATGTAGAGGAAGATGACGTTCTTCGCCGTTGCGGGGTGGTGATTCACCGGCGCCACAGAATCGGCCCGGGCCGCTTCGGCATGAAGGAGGGCCGCCGCCGCCATCCCTCCGAATCCGCACGACGCCTGGGCGAGAAGAGCGCGGCGCGAAAGCGCAGCGGGACGGTAGCGCCGGCAGTGGTGACCGGGGCAGCTGCGGGGAGGATTGCGGCTCATGGGATGAAGATGAACTCCTTGGCGTTGACAAGCGCGTGGGCGAAATCGGCCCACGCTGCGGGAAGCCGCTGATCAGCGGCGAAATCCCCCCCATGGAGCGCCGTCTGGGTGACGAGAAATCCCCGCGCCGCGGCCACCTCGTCGAGCGATGGCGCGCGGGCGAAGGCCTCGCCGTACATCCTCACGATCGCTTCGTCGACGCTCGTGGCGGAATCGGCCAGGATCCGCGCGGCCCACCGCCCCGACTGCTCGACGACGAACGGATCATTCATGAGGGTCAGCGCCTGCGCCGGCACGTTGGTGACATTCCGGCGCCCCATCGCCTGGAACGGCACCGGCATGTCGAAGGCCAGGGGGATCGCCGGGAGGAAGTTGCGCCGGATCCTCGTGTAGATGCTGCGGCGGCCATCGCCATCCAGCGGCCCCGACCCCGGCTTACCGCGCCCTTCGTGGAAGTCTGACAGCGCCACCTCCACCGGCGGGCCACCGACCTTCGGATCGAGCCGGCCCGACACGGCGAGAATCTTGTCACGGACCGCCTCCCCTTCGAGCCTCCGGAGCGGGAAGTGGTGGAGGAGGCGGTTCGTGGGATCGCGTTCCAACGCCCGCGGATCGGCCACCGATTGCATCCGCCAGGTGCTGCTGGTGACGATCTCCCTCACCAACCGCTTCATGCTCCATCCTTCCTCCCGGAATCGGACGGCAAGCGTATCGAGGAGGGCGCGAGCGCCGGCATCGGCAAACGGCTCGCCGAGCTTGCCGAAATTGTCGGGCGTGGGGACCAGACCGCGTCCGAAGAGGTGATGCCAGAACCGATTCACCGCCACTCGGGCCGTGAGCGGATTTGCCGGGTCGAGGACCCGGTCAGCCAGCTCCCGGCGCCCTGACGACGATGCCGGCCAGGCGGGCTGTTCACCGCCGTCGACCGCCTCGAGGAATCGTCGGGGCACGATCGCCGCGGGACGGGCGGCCGACCCCTTGGCGAGGACGGGATGATCGACGCCGTTGCCATCGAGGATCGCCGGGGCGATGGCCGAGGCGAGTTTGGCCGTCGCCGTGATCGTGGCGCGGGAC
>JBAWVV010000428.1:0-3690 GCA_037147115.1 Planctomycetia bacterium
ATCGGCACGGCCCTCGGCTCGATGGTCGACTGGACGTGGAGCCCGATCATCCAGAGGATGGTGGCGGGGTGGGGGAAGCACCGCGACAACGGCTGACTGCCTTTGTGCCGGCCGTCGCAGCGATCGTCGTGCCGATTCCTCGCCCCGCTCCGACACCCCGAGGGAGGTTCGCATGTTGCCCCTGACTACCGCGTCCCCGTCCACCGCGCCCCGCCGTCGCCTCACTTTCCGACTGCTCGCGACGCTCGTCGCCCTCGCCGCGCTCGTTGCCGGTGGAGGGGCGCGGGCCGACGACCTCCAGCCCCGTCCGGGGCGGCGGCTCCTGTTCACCGAATATGGCCAGGGGCCAAACCGGTTCGTCGAGCTCGACGCTGCTGGGAAAATCGTCTGGGAGTTTGCCCCACCGAGCACGGCGGTCATCTTCCAAGCGCTCCCCGACGGCCACATCCTCTTCGGCTACGGCGGCAAGCCGACCGGGGTGCGCGAGATCACCGCGCGGGGGGAGACGGTGTTTGAGTATGTCAGCCCGTCGACGCAGGTCTTCGGCTGCGAGCGGCTCGCCAATGGCAACACGCTCGTCGCCGAGCAGGGGCCGTGTCAGGCGGTGGAGGTCGATCCGCAGGGAAAGATCGTTCATGTCACGCCGCTCTTCACAAGCCATGCCGATCCCCATCTCCAGGTTCGCAATGCCCACAAGCTCGCCAGTGGCAACATCCTCGCCGCCCATGAAGGGGAGGGAGCCGTCCGCGAGGTCTCTCCCGAAGGGAAGGTGGTGTGGGAATACACGGGCGTCGAAAACGCTGGCGACGCGCAGCGTCTTCCCAACGGCAATACGCTCATCTCCTGCGGGACCCAGAAGCGCATTCTCGAGGTCACCCCCACAGGCGACATCGCCTGGGAGTTCACCGCGGCCGACGCCCCCGATCTCAACCTCACCTGGATCTCGAGCATCCAGCGATTGAAGAACGGCAATCTCCTCGTCGGCAACTTCCTCCGCGGCCAGGAGGGGAAAGGGGCCCACGCCTTCGAGGTGACGCGCGACAAGAAGGTGGTGTGGACCTGGGCCGACCACAGCCAGATCCGCTCGCTGACGACCGTCCGCGCCTTGGGCGAATGAGCCCTCCGACGGGCCGATGAACGTCCAAGCCGGAGAACGCGGCCACGACGGCGAAGCCCTCGATTTACGCCTCGGCAGGACCATCACCGTAAATACGGCATTACCAGAGCCGTATTTACGGCTATTCTTCTTTGTATGAAAACGACGATCGACATTCCCGACGAGTTGTTCCGCTTGGCGAAAGCCCGGGCAGCGATGAGCGGCATCAGTCTGCGACAGTTCGTGACCGACACCCTGCGGCTCAAACTGGAGCAGGACCAAGGTCGCGACCACCCCGCTGACCCACCGTGGATGAAGGGCTTTGGCGCCCTCGCCGAGCTTCGCTCCGAAACCGCCCGGATCCAGCGGCTCGTCGAGGCAGAGTTTGAGCAGCTTGAGACGGAACCGTGATCCTCGACACGAATGCGCTCTCCGCGTGGGCGGATGGTGATCCGGCCATCGAGCCGTTGCTCCGGACGGCCTCCCGCCTTGTGATCCCGGTGGTGGTCATCGGTGAGTTTGAGTTCGGGATTCGGCAATCGCGACACGCCTCCCGCTACACCGCAACAACTCCCGCTCCACAACAATCCATGCGACGACCGGTCACCTACACCCGCGTGTTTTCAGACGAAGCCGGCGAGTCGCATCTCGAAACGGCGACCATGACGGTAGCGCCCGAGCAGTTTGCCCCGCCGGCACCGCCGCTGGATGTCTCCGCGACGACCCGGGCCACGGAGTGGAGGCTCCTCCGCTTCGCGCCAGACTGGGCGGGTGGCTGGCATTGCAGTCCCTGCAGGCAATGGATGTTCGTGATGGCAGGCGCAGCGACGATCCGCACGAGCGACGGCAGCCAGTGCGACCTCAAAGCGGGGAGTATCTGCCTTCTCGAAGACACGCGCGGCAAAGGCCATCTGACGACGATCATCGGGGGCGACGAGGTGCTGATGGTCGCGGTTCACCTCCCGGATGACGCGCCCGCAGTCTCGCCATGCTGACGCCCCGCGCCGCTCGCGCGTTACTTCCCCACGGCTGTTTGCCTGGGTCTGACGAAAACCCCGCCCTCGTATCGCGTGGAACAAGAAACCCGAGCCGGCCAAAGTGGCCATCCGATTCAACCCACAGCCACGATTCCGTGGCACCCGCCTCATCGCTTCATGCTGAGGCCGATATCGTCCTTGCCATCGATTGGCTCACTTTCTGGCCGCGGGCCGCCGTCGTCGCGGCCGTTGTCTCCAATCGAATAGACCGTCCACTCGCTGTCGGTCGAGACGAGCTTGAGCAGGGCGTTGTCTTGAGCGAAGACATCGACTGGCGCATATGGCAGATACTCAGGCACGAGCGCTTCGAGCGACTCGGGCAGCGATCCGGTGGCAAGCCGATACCGCGTGGCGGCAAGCAGCACGCCGGCAACGTTGCGACGAGCCTCGCTGCGCCAGCCGGCGCCATTGAGCTTCGAAAACGCCGGCATGAACAGTTGAGAGTAGAGGCCGGCACCGTCGAGTTTGCTTGACTCCGCAAGACCCCGGCGACGAGCGTCGGGATCGCGATGATAGAAATGAAATAAATTGGACATCCAGTGAATTTCCCCTCTGCAACGCCTGCGGAAGTCATCGACGTCGCCGCGGAGCACGAAGTTGCGGTAGAAGGGGTCGACCCAGAGCAACCCGAAGAGCGTTTCGCTTCCCGATGACCTCGTCACGATGCTGTCATAGAACTTCGACCACGCGATCCGTTTGTCGGCGATATCGGCTGCATTCGTGAGACCCATCGCCTCATCGAACAGCAACGCGCTCTTCGCAGCACTGAGCTTTTCGCTGGCTTGCGAGAGGCGAAGCGGGTCGATGGCGTTGAGTTGGTCGGCGTGTGTCACCTGCGGAAGCACCTCGGCGAGCGTGGTGAGAGCGAGGCCGTCGTTGACCATCCCCACGTGGCTGGAAATCCCAAGCGGATCTCGGGCCCAGTGGTCTCCCATCCGGATCAGGCGTGCCACATCGGCAATCGCCTCGGCCGGATGACCGTCGACCGCCTGCCGGCGGGCGGAGAGCAAGAGGAGTCTGGCCAGCTCTCTCATCTCAACCGTTTCCTGCACAAGCATCGAGTGTCTTGGTCGGCTCGAATCGCGGTTGAATCGGCATTCTTCCCGTTCAGTGGCGCGTCGAATCAGATCGATGAGTGGGGCCTGGCGCTTGAGCACCTCCGCCACTTCCTCGCTCGCAACGGGAAGCGGATTGTCCCCAAACAGCCGCATGTACTCTTTGGCGGGGATGGCGAAGGCTGTTCTGGAAAGCCAGATGGCCTCCCTGTAAAGCGTGGCGGCATTTGCATCGGCGGGGAGCGGCGGCGGCACGACCGATGCGACCATTCCGTTCACTTCAGCTCGCAGGTCGCTAGCCCACCGCTCGAGATCGCTTTCGATCGCGGCCATCGCCATCCCGGCCGCCAGCAGCGCTCCACCAAAACCGATGGCCAACCAGGGAATCGGCCAGCGGACCACGGGCATGCTCGTGCGGCGCGACCGACCAGAGGTCGCGATCAACAGGCCACCGATCAGCGTCGACAGGAAGGCGGCGACCGTCGGACAAAACCAGTTGTTC
>JBAWVV010000429.1:0-3678 GCA_037147115.1 Planctomycetia bacterium
CCTCGAGCGCCAGCCGGGCGACCCCGATCCACAGGCTTTCTCGTTCCTCACCGACGCCCTCCCTGTCGACCAGATCGACTGCTGGATCACGCGGACGAATCCCGCCGTCCACGCCCTGATCCGTGCCAATCTCCACCGGGCGCCGATGTACAGCGGCCAGATCGAGTCGCGCGGGCCGCGCTACTGCCCGAGCATTGAAGACAAGGTGGTGCGGTTTGCCGACCGCGATTCGCATCAGCTGTTCCTCGAGCCGGAGGGGCGGCGGACGCAGGAGGTGTATGTCAACGGGATCTCGACGAGCCTGCCGCGGGATGTGCAAGACGCGATGATTCGCCTCGTGCCGGGGCTCGAAAACGCCCGGATCATGCGCTACGGCTATGCCGTCGAATACGACTACGCCCCCCCCGATCAGCTCACACCGTCGCTGTCGAGCAAGCGGGTCGCCGGGCTGTTCCTGGCCGGGCAGATCAACGGCACGACCGGCTACGAGGAGGCGGCGGCACAGGGGATCGTGGCCGGGGCCAACGCTGCCCTCGCCGCGGCGGGGCGCGAGCCCTTCATCCCCGACCGAGAGGAGAGCTACGTCGGCGTCCTCGTCGACGATCTCGTCACCCGCGGGGTCGACGAGCCCTACCGGATGTTCACCAGCCGGGCCGAGCACCGCCTCGCCCTCCGCCACGACAATGCCGACCGACGGCTGACGCCGGAGGCGGCCCGCCTCGGGCTCGCCGAGCCCGCGCGCATCGCCCGATTCACCGCGAAGCTCGCCGCCATCGAGGCGACGCGGGGGGTGCTCGGGGGGGTGCGTGTCGGCGGCGTGTCGCTCCTCGACATGCTCCGCCGCCC
Source organism: Planctomycetia bacterium (assembly GCA_037147115.1). Lineage (GTDB taxonomy): Bacteria > Planctomycetota > Planctomycetia > Pirellulales > UBA1268 > QWOP01. Next base: position 847 of record JBAWVV010000429.1, read on the forward strand.
CGACTTCACCTGGACCGATGCCGTGGCGGCCTGCCCGTCGGTGGCCGCGGTGCCGGCGGAAGTGGCAGGCCAGATCGCCTGCGACCTCCGCTACGCGGGCTACCTGGGGCGGGAACGGGAACGGATCGCCAAGCGTCGGGCCGAGGGAGACCGGCCGATTCCGGAGGGGCTCGAATGGGCCGCCATCCGCCACCTCCGCGCCGAGGCCCGTGAGCAGCTCGCCCGCATCCAGCCCCGTTCGCTCGCGCAGGCCGGGCGCGTCAGCGGGATCACCCCGGCCGACCTCGCCCTGGTTCTCGTCCACCTCCAGGGGCGTCTCCGGCCGAGAACCCCGCGCGACCAGGCCTGATCCCTCCCGGAATCCCGACCGATGCGCATCGTTCACATCACCGCCGGGGCAGGGGGAAGGATCTGCGGATCGTGCCTCCACGACAACGCCCTGGTCCGCGCGCTGCGGCAGCGCGGCCGCGACGCGATCCTCCTTCCGGCCTACGTTCCCACCACGACCGACGAAGAAAATGTTGCCGAGCAGCGCGTCGTGATGGGGGGGGTGAACATCTGGCTGCAGGAGTTCGTCCCCTTCTTCCGCCACACCCCCTGGTTTTTCGACCGGCTCCTCGACGGTCGCCGCTTGCTGACGTGGCTCGCGGGGCAAACGGCGCAAACCAAGCCGGAGGATCTCGGCACGATCACCGTCTCGGCGCTCGAGGGGGAGGGGGGGCATCAGCGCAAGGAAGTGGAGAAGCTCGCGCGCCTCCTGCGGAACGATCTTCAGCCCGATGTCGTCCATCTCTCCAACATCCTCCTCCTCGGGCTGGCGCGACCGATCCGCGCGGCGACCGGCGCGGCGATCGTCTGCAGTCTCTCTGGCGAGGACATCTTCATCGGCCAGCTCCCCCCCGCGCACCGTGACAGGGTCCTCCGTCTCCTCCGCGAGCGCTCGGCCGACGTCGACCGGTTCGTCGCCTTAAACCGAGCCTTCGCCGACCAGATGGCGCCGGTCCTCGGGGTCGCCGCGGAGAGCATCACCGTCGTGCCTCATGGCGTTGATTCCAGCGGCTTCCCTGCCACGCCCCCCGATCTCATGGCCAGACGGCGGGCCCGAGATGGCAGGCTCCGCATCGGGTCGCTTGCCCGGGCCTGTCCGGAGAAGGGGCTCGACGTTCTCATCCGGGCCGTGGCCCAGCTCGCCGCCACGCACGACGTGACCCTCATCGCCGCCGGGGCCGAGATCGAGGCGGAGCGTCCCTACCTCGAGCGCTGCAAGCAACTCGCCGCCGAGCTCGGCCTGGCCGACCGCTTCGAATGGCGTGGGCAGGTCGACCGGGCCGGGAAGCTCGCGCTCCTCGCCGAGGTCGACCTGTTTGCGATGCCGACAACGCACCCCGAGGCGAAGGGGATTCCGGTCCTCGAAGCCTTCACCGCCGGCCTCCCCGTCGTCGCCTCCGATCATGGCGCGTTTCCGGAATATCTCGGGCGCGATCCCGCCACCCGCCTCGGGCTGCTCTGCACGCCCGGCGACCCGGCGGCACTCCAGGCGGCGCTGCTCCTCCTCGCCGACGATTCCCCCCTGGCGGCGCGAATGGGGCGGGATGCCTTCGCCGCGGCCCGGGAGCGCTTCACCCCCGCCGCGATGGCCGCGGGCCACGAGAGGCTCTACGCCGACGCACTCGCCGCGCGGAAACGCTGATCGTCGACGACTGGTGTCACCGCCTCGTCACTTCCACTGCCACAGGTCGCCCGCGGCGAGCACGCTCCGCGGAGCGTCGCTTTCGAGCCAGGCCCGGGCCTGCTCGTCGCCGCGAAGGAAGGCGTCGAAGAAGGCGGTGGAGAGGGCGAGGACGACGCGGTGGTGGTTCGGGTCGCGCGGGCGCTTGCTCCCCGGCAGGACGCGATCGCCGAAGGCTTGGTGCTCCCCCTGGAAGAGGACCAGCTCGTACTTTCCGCCCGTCGGCAGGGCTGCAAACACCTCCCGGCGCGACTGCGGCGTGGCATTCCCGACCGGCGAGTCGTCCTCCGTGCCGGTCATGATCATCCACGGGATGGCAACGCCCCCAAAGGCCGTCGCCCCGTTGCCGATCCGCGGCAGCGACGGGCTCATGAGGAGCGCCGCGCCGATCCGCCGATCGGTGAATGGCATTCGTCGGTCAGCCGTTCTTTGCCCGGTCACCCCCTGGGCCGTGACGGCGCCGAAGGAGTGGCCGGCGATCCCGACCCGGGCCGAATCGAGCCGGCCAGCGAGGGGCCCGCCGGCCTCGCCGTTGAACGCCTCGAGCCGATCGAGGACGGCCGGCACGTCGCGGTAGCGATCGAGCGTCGTCGAGAGATTGACCGCCTTCCGGAGCGCCGGCAGGCGCTCGGGGAAGGGAAGATCGCGCCACACCGCCTCGTCACTGCCGGCGTGCTGGAGGAAGACGACGCAAAAGCCCCGCGCCGACCAGTGGCGCCCCAGGTAGGCATTGCCCTCACGGGCGCCGCCGAGACCATGGCTGAAGAGGATCACCGGCGCGGGGCGGGCGTGGCTGGGGAGCCAGACGCGGACGGGGATCGTCCGCTCGCGGGCATCGTCAACCACGTCGAGATCGACCGGCGCCGGGAGGACAGCAGGCGATTCGACCGCGAGGGGATCGTAGGGCGGATCAGCCGCATGCGCCATCGCCACCACTCCGAGACAGACCATCGCGAGGAGGAACCGGGGGATGGGCATGGCCGGCCCTCACGTGTGGTCGCCGTCATGCCCCGGGCCGTGCCCGCCGTCGGCGAGGTCGCCGCCATGCCCGCCGTGCTTCCCCGGGAAGGCCATTGAGGCTGCCACGCTCGCGCCGATCAGGC
>JBAWVV010000430.1:0-3677 GCA_037147115.1 Planctomycetia bacterium
TCGTGGCAGCGGCGATCGCCGCGGGCCGCGAGGTGTGGACACTCATCCGCGGGGAGGGCTCGTGACGGAGGTGCCGCTTCTCGAGACGCGGAACGTCGGTCTCGCCTACGCGACCGACCGCGGCCCGATCCACGCCGTGGATGACGTGACGATCCAGGTCGCGGCCGGCGAATGCGTGGTGATCTGCGGCCGATCGGGATCGGGCAAGTCGACGCTGCTGGCCCTCCTCGGCGGTCTCGCCCGGCCGACGAGCGGCACCGTGCTCTACGCCGGCCGGCCGTGGACGCAGCTTCGCGCCGCCGAGATCCAAGCCGCTCGGGCCGGCGGGATCGGGCTGTTGTGGCAGGAGAGCGTGCTCCTGCCCGGCCTGACGGCACTCGACAACGTCGTCCTGCCACAACTCGTCGCTGGCCACACCCGAGCAGCGGCCTGCGCGCGGGCGGAGACGATGCTCGCGCGGGTGGGGATGCGGGAGCGCTGGGACGCCCACCCCGCCGAGCTTTCCGGTGGCCAGCAACGCCGAGTGGCGCTGGCACGGGCCCTGGCGACGGAGCCCCGCCTGATCCTCGCCGACGAGCCGACCAACGACCTCGACGCCCACGCCGAAGCGGAGATCGTGCGGATCCTCGCCGAGATCAAGGCGGCGGGCACGACGGCGATCGTCATTGTGACCCACGATCCGGCCGTCGCCGCGATCGCCGATCGCCGGCTGTGGATGGAGCGCGGCCGGATCGTGGACGGCGCCAAGGAGGCCGCCCCTCGGCCAGCGCCACGGATCGGCCCGCCCGAGTCTTCCTCGTCGGCCACCGTCCCTCTTCAAGCGTTCGAGCCCGCCGCCCCCGATCTCGTGCCGCAGGCGCCCACGGTGGCCACCGCTGACTGGCGGCGGACGCTTGCGCCGTTCGCCCTCGGGCTCGGCGTGGCGGCGGCCGCGATCGCGGGCATCGACCGGATTGTGGCGCGGCGGCAGGAGCGCGTGGTGGAGACAATCCGGGAGCAGCGACGACTCGCGGAGGAGATGGCCCTCCAAGATCTCAGGGCCGACATCGACGACATCGCCCCTGTCGGTGCCGATGGATTCACTGCCACGCTATTCCTGGAAAACTTCCGGCCCGAGCGCCCGCTCCACGTGCTCGGTCCGGCGACAGGAGTGGCGCTCCAGCGGGACGGCCGCTGGGAGAGCCTGCCGACCGGCGTGAGCCCGGCCGCGCGGGAGATCCGGCGCGTTGGGGCCGACCGCCTCCTCATGCCCATCTCCTTCGCGCTCCCGGCGGGGCCCTACGATGAGCTCCTCCGCGGCTACATCCACGTGCGAATCTCGGCGTCGCTGGTGGTCGGCGACCGAGACGATGGCACCGGGGACCTCTTCGAGCGGTCCGACGCCTACTACGTCTACCTCCGCGATCCGCGGCTGAGCGACGACGCCATCCGCGCCGCCAACGGCTGGGGGGCGAAGGCGGCGGTGCCCCTCTGGATCCCCATGCCCGCGCATTGAGGCGGGCTTGGCTGGTAGCGGAAAGATTGATCCCTGACCGCACCGGCTGCGGCGGCAAACACTTCCAAACCTCCCTGGCTTTCCCGGGGGGATCCAGCGTGACAAAAGTCATGGATGACTTCTTCCCGGGACATCCGAGCCCCATCCGCTCGCGATATCTCCTCGGAGGTCATCGCCGAAGTACCGCGAACCGATCGACGACCCAATCCATGAACCCTGCAGCGACACCAGCGCTGCCATGACTGTCGCATCAGTCGATGTCAGCTACACTCGTTCCAATCGGGAACAGACTCCATGACTAAGCTCACGGTCCTGCCAGAGATTTCATCCGCATGAAAAACAGTTTCCTTTTCCTGGTAATCGCCCTCTTTTTCGGAGCGCCTGGTTCGGGCTTCGTCGCCGGTGCCGAGCATGACTGGAATCTCGGCGCGACGGGCCTCCGTGGGTCGATGCACTGTGACACACTCGTGACGTCCGATGCCCGTGACATCACGATCACCAGAGTGGAGACCGGTTCACCCGCAGACGGCGTTTTTGTCGTCGGAGATTCGATTCTCGGGATCGACGGCAAACCTTTTTTTCAGGACCCGCGCACGGAAATGGGTAAGGCTCTGACCCTTGCCGAATCGGAGGCTGGCAAGGGCGATCTCCATCTGACCCGATCGCGCGAAGGCAGGTCGATGGAGGTCGTGGTGAAGCTTCCGGTGCTCGGCACCTACAGCGCCACCGCTCCCTACGATTGCCCGAAGTCCAAACGCATTCTCGAACAAGGATGCCGAGCCCTCGCGGCGCGGATGGCGGAGCCTTCCTATGCCGAGCGGCTCGATCCCATTCCTCGATCGCTCAATGCCCTCGCTCTCCTCGCCAGCGGCGAGCCGAGCTACCTCCCGCTGGTGAAGAGGGAGGCCGAGTGGGCCGCCGACTTCCGAGACGAAGGGATGGCAACCTGGCATTACGGTTACGTCTCCATGCTCCTCGCCGAGTACGTGGGCGCCACCGGCGATGAATCGGTCGTACCGGGCCTGACCAGGCTGGCACTGGAAGCCGCTCATGGTCAAAGTGCCGTCGGCTCATGGGGCCACAGGTTCGCCCGGCCCGACGGGCGACTCTACGGCTACGGGATGATGAACTCGCCCGGATTGCCGCTGACGATCTCACTGGTGATGGCCCGGGGGGCGGGCGTGAAGGATCCCGCCCTCGATCAGGCGATCGATCGCAGTGCCACGCTGCTCCGCTTTTACATCGGCAAAGGCGCGATTCCCTACGGAGATCATCATCCCTGGATCGAAAACCACGAAGACAACGGCAAGTGCGGAATGGCCGCCGTGCTGTTCAACCTGCTCGGTGAATCGAAAGGAGCGGAGTTCTTCACGCGCATGAGCGTCGCCTCCCACGGACCGGAACGGGACACGGGTCACACCGGCAACTTCTTCAACATCCTCTGGGGGATGCCGGGCGTATCACCAGCCGGTCCGCATGCCACCGGCGCATGGATGCGGGAATTCGGTAGTTGGTACTTTGACCTCGCGCGGCGGTGGGACTCGAGTTACCTTCACCAGGGCCCGCCGGAACCGGAAGCCGACAGCTACGCAGGATGGGATAGCACCGGAGGCTATCTCCTGGCCTACGCAATGCCGCTGAAGAAGATCCTTCTGACAGGGAAAACAACCAGCACCGCGCCGCAACTCGATGCCGCGGCCGCCCAATCGCTGATCCTCGACGGGCGTGGCTGGAGCAACAAGGATCGGACGAGCTTCTCCGCTGCGCTGACCGACGACCAGCTCCTCGACCGCCTTCGCAGCTGGTCGCCCGTCGTGCGCGAGCGGGCCGCCATGGCTCTTGGTCGCCGCGAGAGCGCTCCTGTGGCGCTGTTGATCGAGATGCTCGCTTCCCCGAGCCTCGACGATCGCTACGGTGCGTGTCAGGGATTGATTTTCCTCGGGCGTCGGGGAGCGCCTGCCGTCGAGGCCCTCCGAGAGACCTTGTCCCACCAAGACCTTTGGCTGCGAATCAAGGCTGCCGAGGCCCTCGCGGCCATCGGCGAGCCGGCCAAGCAGGCCGTGCCTCAACTCCTCGATATGCTGGCTCGGGTCGATGCACAGAATGACCCGCGCGGCATGCAGCAGCGCTATCTGTGTTTCACACTGTTTGATCGCAACGGGATGCTCGCTGGCTCACTCGA
>JBAWVV010000431.1:0-3666 GCA_037147115.1 Planctomycetia bacterium
GAGCACCCCAAGCCGGAGGACCCCAAGCCGGGCCACCCCAAACGGGCCCGCAACCTCCCCAACCTCCCCAGGCCGGGACACCGAAAACTGTGGTGCCAGACCAGAAGCGTGTGCCACCGACCGCGAAGCCGGTGCCATAGGAGACATTGCCGATCACCGGCCAGCAGGGCACGCCCCAGCCATAGCCGCCGCCCCACCCCAGGCCCCCGGAGCCGCAGTGGCCGAAGCCTCCGTGGCCAAATCCAAAACCGGCGTGCCAGCCGGCATGATGAAAGCCGTGATGGCCGTGGAACGCCCGGGCTTCCCGCGGCGCTGCCCCGAGGACCCCCGCGGCCAAGACCACGATCCCAAACAAGAGGCGACGAGCGACAAAACGGCGCATGGGAAGCTCCGCTGCCAGGGTGATCGCAGCGACGAATGATCGCAGCGACTGAAACAGTCGGTTCATTCTACGGATCCCCGCTGCGGAAGCGAGAAATCGTCAGCGTTCCGCGCTGCTCCCCATGTCTGCCTGCCCCAGCAGCCGGCGCAGAGCCGTCATCGCCACCTCGCCGAACTGCCGCGGCGGCACGTGCCAAAGGGCGGGGTTCATGAGTTCCACGCTCACGGCGCCTCCGTAGCCGATGTCGGCCAGCCGGGCGAGGAGGGGCTGCGGCGACGAGGAACCCTCGCCGGGAAGGATCCGCTCGGCGTCACTGGCCATCTCGCGCGGGACATCGGCGACGTCGGAGAGTTGGACATGAAAGAGGTTGGCGGCCGAGAGGAGGCCGAGATCGGCTTCCTTGCTCGGCCCCATTGTGAAGTGGTGCCAGTCGAGGCACAGGCCGAGGGCCGGATGCCCCACCTGGTCGACGAGCGCCACCGCCGACTGGAGATTGTTGGGAAAGCTTGCCCGGGCATCGAACTCCAGCGCCAGCTTCACTCCCGCCTCCCCCGCCAGCCCGGCGGCCGTGGCGAGGTTTGCCGCCATGGCGCCCAGGTCGGTCGTCGAGAGCGGCGCGAAGGCATCGCCAGCGATGACGAGGACCGGGATGAAAAGCCCGTGGCAGAGTTCGAGACGGTGCCGGAAGAGCGTCCAGTGGGCTTCGCCCGCCGCACCGTCGGCAGTCACAAGCCCTCCTTGATAGCTCGCGGCGACGACCTTGACCCCCGACGCAGCGACGAGATCACGCAGAGATTCCGGAGAACCCGTCTCAAGGACGCGCTCGGCGTGGCCAAGCCACAGATCGACGGCGTCGCAGTGGCCGGCGGCGTAGTCGGCGAGGATCGTGGCCAACTCGCAATTCAGCGAACAGACGGTGCCGATGGCGGGGGTCGCTGCGGCCAGCGCCCTGGGGTCCGAGGGTGCGGTCATCGCAGCCTGTCCCGGAGCATGTCGACGACCTCGGCCACCGCGACACGATCCTGCGTGAGCGAGTCGCGGTCGCGGAGGGTGACGGTGCCGTCGGTGAGCGTCCGGCCGTCGATCGTCAGGCACCACGGCGTCCCCGCTTCGTCCTGCCGGGCATAGCGCCGGCCGACCGAGCCCTTTTCGTCGTAGTAGGCGGGCATGTGGGCCTTGAGCTTGCGGTAAAGATCGATCGCGATCTCCGGCATGCCATCCTTTTTCACCAGCGGCAGCACCGCGACTTTGAGAGGCGCCAGACGCGGATGGAGCTTGAGAACGGTGCGGCTGCGCGGCTTACCATCCTCGTCGGGCACCTCGTCCTCGTGGTAGGCGTCGCAGAGGAAGGCGAGCACCGCCCGATCGGCTCCGGCCGAGGGCTCGATCACATGCGGCACGAAGCGCTCGCGGGAGATCTCGTCGAAGTAGGAGAGATCCTTGCCGCTCCCCCGGTGGCGCGGCTTGCCGTCGGGCCCCTGCTCGACGACGAGCTGGCCATCCTGACGGACGAGCTTCCCCTCCATGTGGCTGCGGAGGTCGAAATCGCCGCGGTGGGCAATCCCTTCGAGCTCGCCGAACTCCCCCGGCGCGAGGAACGGGAAGGCATATTCGATGTCGGCGGTGCCGACGGAATAGTGGGAGAGCTCCTCGGGATGGTGCTCGCGGAGTTGGAGCTTCCCCTCGGTGAGCCCGAGGGACAGATACCACCGCCAGCGCCGGTCGCGCCAGTAGCGGTACCAGTCGGCCGATTCCGACGGCTTGCAGAAGAACTCGATCTCCATCTGCTCGAACTCGCGCGAGCGGAAGGTGAAGTTGCGCGGCGTGATCTCGTTGCGGAAGCTCTTGCCGATCTGGCCGATGCCGAAGGGGACTTTCACGCGCGAGGTGTCGACGACGTTCTTGAAGTTCATGAAGATCCCCTGGGCCGTCTCCGGCCGGAGGAAGGCCCGGTCGTCGTCGTCGCCGGCAACGGCGCCGATCCGGGTCTCAAACATGAGATTGAACTCGCGCGGCGCAGTCAACGTGCCCGGCTCGCCTGCATCGGGGCCGAGGGCGTCGGCGAGGGTCACCGTCTGGGCGTGGATCGCCGTGGCAAGGCTCTTCATCTCCGAGAGCCACTCGATCTCCTCGACCTTGCTCGCGCGCACGCCAAACCCCTTCAGGGCCCGGGTCACGGTGTGCGGCAGGGCGTCGTCCCCCGATTGATCGGTGATGACAAACAGCTTCTTGCCGCGGTGGGAGGCCCAGCGGCCGTGAAGGTGATCGAAGCGGTAGCGTTTCTTCGACTCCCGGCAGTCGATCATCCAGTCACTGAAGAGGTCAAAGTGGCCGGAGCACTTCCAGACCTGCGGGTGCATGATGATCGTGCAATCGAGCCCGGCCATCTCGTAGGGCTGCGGGGCCCCGGCCGGCGTGGCGAGCTCGTCGTGGCCGGCGACCATGTCGTGCCACCAGGCATCCTTGAGATTGCGCTTGAGCGCCACGCCGAGGGGGCCGTAATCCCAAAACCCGTTTAAGCCGCCGTAGATCTCGCTCGATTGGAAGATGAAACCGCGGCGCTTGGCGAGCGACACGATCTTGTCCATCCGCGACTGGTCGGTGGGCTTGTCCATAGAAATCCTGGCGGATCGGGGCGGGGGGGAAAGCGGGCAGGCAGTGTAGTGGCGAGGCCGGGAGGGGGTCCATGGCAGCCGGGGGGGCGGCCAGCGATCGGCGGCGATCAGGGATCGACGTGGAACCAGCCGGTGCCGCGGTCGAGGCGGGGGACGGCCGGGATCGTGTCGATCGCGGCCGCGTCGCCGATGTCGGCCGCCATACCGATGGCGATGAGATTCCTCCCGCCGCGGGAATCGGCCAGCGCCGCGGCGAGGGGGATCCGTGGGTCGGTCGCCCCCCGGATCGTCTCTCGGAAGCGCTCGCGGGCGGCGGCGGCGGCAGCGTCAAGCCGCGACGCCCCGGCGGCGTCGAGGATCGCCCCGGCCGCGAGGACGTCCTCTTCGGTCACCCCGCCGTCGGTGCCGGCACAGACGAGGTGGATCGGTCGAGGAGCCCCGCTCCCGGTCAGCGCCAGTTCGATTGCCCGCGCCGCCACGGCGCGGCGATTGACGAGGGCTCCGACGAGGATCGCCTCCGCCAGCGGGCAGGCGGCGACGGCGGCAGTGCCGTTGGTCGTCGTGGTCACGATCCGCCGGCCGGCGACCGCCCGGCGGCTAAAGTCCCGCGGAGCGTTGCCGAGATCGAAGCCGTCGATCTTCAGACCCCCCCGTTCACCCCCCAGGAGG
>JBAWVV010000432.1:0-3658 GCA_037147115.1 Planctomycetia bacterium
CCGCGCCGGCGGCCGCCGCCGTGCCGGCCACGATGGCCGGTGCGGCAGCGGAGGGAGAAGGGGCGACCGGCGCCGACACCCATTGCGTCTCTGAGGCCGGGGGCACGACGGGTGACGGCGGGGGAGGCTGAGGCGCCTGCGCGACCATCGGCGCGGGTAGCGCGACGGGTGACGGCGGCGGCACGACCGATTGCCCGGCCAGCGCCGGGGCCCCGGCGGGATACTGGTAGGGCACCGGCGCCGAACGCATCACCGGAAGCGCGGCGACCACCGGCGTCGCGCCGCGCGATTGGTAGGCCCAACCGGGGGGCGGGCCATTGGCCTGGATGCGATTGACTTGGCGCGCTACCGGGGCCTGCGCTGTTGGGGCCTGCGCCACCGGCGGCCCGGCCGCGTATGTGAAGACATACGTCGGCGCCACATGGACCGTCATCGGCTTCCCATCGGGACCGATCGCCTGATAGGGGATCGCCTGCGGCTGCCAGCCGGGCGGAATCGCCCCTCCCTGAATCACGGCCGTGGGGACAGCGTACGCCTGCGCCACGGGGAAGACGCCGGTCGGCGGCGCCACGGCCCCGGGCTTGCCGTCCACATCTCCGGGCTGAGACGGCGTTCCGCCAGTGGCCCACGGGTTCACCGCGCCCGCCGCAACGTCTGCGGCAAAGGCGACGCCGTTCACCCGAAGCATGACGACAACGGCCAGGCCGACCATCCAAGCGCGGCCTCGGCAGCGGACAGACCACCGGCGCGGACGGTCACCATCGACCATCGAGTTCCGATCGAATTGCCGGTTCAGCCGTGGCACGAAGGCATCCTCGGGCCTGCCAGCCGTCAGCGGGGCAAAGCAAAGCCCTGCACTTCAACGATCGGAAGAACGGGGCAGAGGATTCAGCCGCAGCGGCGCCGGACGGCAACCTTGCGGCGATCTTGCGGCGACCTTGCGGCGACTTGGGGGATTGGGTTGAACTGGAGGGAGATTGCCCTGCCCCGTCCGGATGTCGGCGGCAAGCCCGGGCAAGAGGGAGAGCCGTGGTGACCAAGTCGAGCCAGCGCTGGATTGCGTGGTGGGGGGCCCTCCTGCTCCTCGTCGCAGGGGCGCTTGGATTTTCCGGTCGCATCGCCGCTGACGAGCCGGCGCGGGGGGCGCTGGTCGACGTCGGGCGACTGGAAGCGACAGCCCGCCGGGCCGGACTCCGCATCGTGACCGGCAAGCGGCTCGTCCTCGTCACCGACCGACCGGCGCGGGACGGTGACGGCGTCGACGATCTGCCGCGGATCTTCGACGCGGCCTTCACCACGTGGTGCGATCATTACGCCATCGATCCGCGGACGGTGCCGGCCTGGCGGGCCTGCGGATGCCTGATGTCGGATCGGGAGCCGTTCCGTGCCGCCGGCCTCCTCCCGGTCGATGGCACGATCCCCGACTTCGCCAACGGGTTCTGCGATCGGAACCGCTTTTGGCTCATCGATCCGCCGAACCCCGCCTATCGCCGCCACCTCCTCCTCCACGAGGGGGTCCACGCCTTCACGCTCACCCTCCGCGCGCTTGCCACACCCACCTGGTACACCGAGGGGATCGCGGAGCTCCTCGCCACCCACCGTCTCGAGGCGGGGCACTTCCTGCCGACGCCGATCCCGCGCCGGGCCGACGACGTCGAGCAGCTCGGCCGCATCGAGGCGATCCGCCGGCTCCGCGCAAGCGGCGAGATCCCGGGACTCGCCGACGTCTTCGCCACGCCCCCGTCCCCGCGCCACGACATCCCCGCCTATGCGACGAGCTGGGCGGCGACAGCCCTCCTTGCCGGGCATCCGTCCCACGCCGAACGATTCCGCGTCCTCGAGTCGGGCCCCCTCGACGCCCGCCTCACCGCCCGGCTCGAGGCCAGTGACGGCTGGGATGGCGATCTTGCCGCCCGCGACTTCGATGCCTTCACCGACGACCTCGATCATGGCTACGACTTCGGCCGCTCCGCCATCGATTGGACCGACGGGCGGCCACTCAACGCCCCTGCCAGGCTCGTGGTCGCGGCCGACCGGGGCTGGCAGCCGAGTGGCTGGTCAATGCAGGAGGGGGAAGAGGCCGAGTTTGTCGCCTCCGGGCGTTCCCGGGTCGGTCGGGCCGGGGCGATCAATCTGGAGAGCACGGCCGACGGAATCTCGCTGCGCTGGTATCGCGGTCGCCCCCTCGGCCGGCTCCTCGTCGCCCAGTGGGCCGTCCCCGCTGAAGGGGGCCGGCCGCGGTGGGTCGTCGTTGCCGAAGGGGCGGCGGCCCGGTTCACCGCGATCGCAGCCGGCGGCCTGTACCTCAAGATCAACGCCCCGCCAGGGGAGCTGGCCGGCTTCGACGGCGGCCTCGACGTCGCACTTTCTCCCGTTGCCGCCCCGGCGCCGCAGCAGCGTCGCGGCGAGAAGCGTTGAAGCCTCCTGGTGGTTGTGTCACAGTGCGCCCCATGAACCTCAACACGAAGAACATTCACACAACGATGAACCAGCCCGCTCTCTCCCGCCGCGCCCTCGGCCGTGGTCTCATCGGAGGGCTCGTCGCCGCAGCGACGGCCGCCGCCGCCGATCTTCCCCCGACGAGCCGTCGCCGAGGGATCCCCCTCGGGTTTGACAACTTCGCCGTCCGGGCCATGGGGTGGAACGCCCGCGAACTGATCGACCACGCCGAGAAGCTCGGCTGCGACTCGCTGTTCATCACCGACTTCGGCCCCTTCGACGGGCAGACCGACGACGACTCGATCGACGAGATCGGCCGATACGCCGCCGACCGCGGCGTGGGGCTCGAGCTCGGCTCGTGGAGCATCTGCCCGACGTCGACCACCTTCCGCAAGGACTGGGGCAGCGCCGAGGATCATCTCGCCCTCGGGATCCGGATGGCAAAGGATCTCGGCTCGAAGGCCTTCCGGGTCATCCTCGGCAACCATCAGGACCGTCTCAGCGACGGCGGCATCGACGCCCGGATCGCCGACACCGTCAACGTTCTGAAGGCCTGTCGGTCGCGGGCGATCGATGCCGGCGTGAAGATCGCGGTGGAAAACCACGCCGGCGATCTCCATTCCCGCGAGCTCAAGCGCCTCGTCGAGGAAGCCGGCCCCGACTTCGTCGGTGTCAACTTCGACTCCGGCAACGCCCTGTGGACGCTCGAGGATCCCCTCGCCGCCCTCGAGACCCTCGCCCCGCATGTTGTCACGACGAGTCTGCGTGACGGTCAGGTGTGGCCGAGCGAGAAGGGGGTGAAGGTGCAGTGGACGGCCATGGGGGAGGGGTGCGTCGACCTGCCGACGTTCTTCGATCATTTCCAAAAGCACTGCTCCGGGGTCGTTGTCCACATCGAGACGATCTCCGGCTTCGCCCGCGAGCTTCCCTTCCTCGAGCCCGACTTCTGGAAGGCTTTCCCGGCGATGCCCGCCGCCGACTTCGCCCGCTTCGAGGCCCTCACCCGCCGCGGCCACGCCATCGATCCCTTTCAGCCCCCCGATGGCGACGCCCGCAAGGGGGCCGAGCAGACCTATCAGCTCGCCGACCTCGAGCGGAGCATCCGCTACTGTCGCGACACGCTGGGCTTGGGAGTCCGGGGATAGGACTGCGTCGGGCTCGCCTGTTTGAGTTCCGGTCAAACGTGGCTTCGGGGTCGCCCGTGCCCCGTCGCCGGACG
>JBAWVV010000433.1:0-3646 GCA_037147115.1 Planctomycetia bacterium
GCGCTGCGGGTTTGGGCGGGGCGGTCTGTCGCGTCGAGGGCCCCGATGGCGCGACCGTCAGGGTGCCGCTGACCGCCGATCCGGGTCGCCCCGGGGTCTTCCAGGGGGGCTTCGTGGCGTCGCGCGAGGGGGGCTGGCGGATCGACATCGATCTCAGCGACGGCTCCGGTGAAGTGATTTCGCGGCGCGTCCAGGCCCGGCTCCCCGATCGGGAGCTCGAGCGCCCCCGACTCGACCGCGGCCTCCTCGAACGGCTCGGGGCGATCACAGGGGGGAGGGCCCACTTCCTGGTCGACGCCCCGTGGGGATCGGCCGAGTCGATCGATCTGGCAACGCGGATCCCCGACCGCTCGCGCCGGGAATATGAGACGGGGGCCCCCGACGGCGCGTTCAAACGCCGGCTCAATGCCCTGCTCCTCGCGCTCGGCACCGGCCTGCTGTGCGTCGAATGGATTCTTCGGCGCCTCGTGAAGCTCGCCTGATACTCCCCCGACCAGGAAAGGGATGCCCGCCGTTGGCTGCCGCAGGAGAGAGCACCGTGCCCCCCGAAATCCGTTTTGCCGCGTCCCCAGTGGCACCGCTTTCGGCGTCCGCCATCGCTGGGCTCGCGCGGATCCGTGCGCTCATCGAGGCCGTACGGCAGCAGACGCGCCGCTGGATCTGGATCGAATCGTTGGCGCTGATCGGTGTGGCGGGGGCGGTGGTGTTTTTCGGCACGATGGCGATCGATTGGGCGGTCGAGCCGCCGGCGTGGGTCCGCCTCCTGCTGGTTGCCCTGGTGCTGGTAGGGATGGTGGCGATGCTGTGGGGGAAGCTGTGGGGCCGGCTGGCGGTGCCGATGGGGGATGCCACCTTGGCGTCGCTCCTGGAGCGCGGGCATGACGGCTTCCGCGACAGCCTTTCGACCGCGGTGGAGCTCACGACGGGCCCCGGCACGGAGGTCGATCGGGGGCTTCTCGAGCGGACGATCGACGAGGCGGTCGCGGTGGTCGACGACGTCGAGCCTGCCCGGCTCTTCCGCCGCCGTCGGCTTGTGGCCACGGCCCTGGCCGGGGGGCTGGCGGTGGCAAGCATCGCCGGCCTGGCATGGCTCCAGCCGGCGCTGGCCGACCAGTGGACCCGGCGCATGCTCCTCCTCGACGACACCCCGTGGCCGCGCCGCACCGGGCTCGAGGCGGAGGGCTTTCCCGCGGGGGTGCGGAAGGTGGCCCGCGGGGCCGACGTTGATCTTCGCGTCCGTGCCGATGCGAACCGGGAGGTGCCGGAGATCGTCGATCTGCGGACAAAGCCCTCCCGGGGCGGGCCTTGGCGGACAGAGCGAATGGGCATCCGCGGTGGAGTGACCGACGGAGCGCAGGCGTTCGGCCATCTCCTCAAGGGGGTTGGCGAGGATCTCGACGTCGAGATCCGGGGGGGGGACGCGCGGCTCCGCGGGCTGCGGTTGATGGTGGTCGATGCTCCGGCGCTGTCGTCGCTGGAAGCCGTGGCCACGCTCCCTGAATATCTCGGCGGGGGGACCCGATTCCTCCCCCCATCTCGCGTCCTTCAGGTGCCGCGCGGTTCGAACGTGACGATCCGCTTCCTGGCCACGAAGGCGCTCCGCGCGGCCACGGTCGTGGCCCTCGATGACGGCGCCGAGACGCCTCTGGCCGAGACGCTCGACGCACCACAAGGGGGAGCGGAATCGGCCGCGGACGGGAAGGTGATCGCCGTCGAACTGGCGGCCGTTGACGGGGACCGGACGCTCGTGGCCCGGTTCACCGATACCGACGGCCTCGACAATCGCGAGCCGATCTCGGTGGTGGTCTCGGCCGTCCCGGACGAGGCGCCCCAGGTGGCGGTCCGGATGCGCGGCATCTCCACGGCCGTCACGCCGCAGGCACGGATCCCGCTGATCGGGGTGTTGAGTGATGACCATGCCTTGGCCGATGCCACCGCCAGGATCGTGGTCAAGGACGGGGCGACGGCCAGCCTGCCGGTAGCGCGGTTGAAGGCCGGGGTGCCGGTCGTCGAGCTCACCGATGACGCGCCGGAGGTGGTCGAGCTCGAGCCGCTCGCGCTCGCACCGGGGGCCGCCCTGTCGGTGCAACTGGTGGCCCACGACGGCTGCACGCTCGGCGGTGGCCCGAACGAAGGGACGAGCGATGCCTGGTCGCTTGACGTTGTCACGCCCGAGGCGCTCATGGCGATGCTCGAGGCTCGCGAAATCCTGTTGAGACGCCGCTTCGAGAGTGTTGTCTCCGATCTCGCGCTGGCCCGGGAACGCCTCGCGGCGGGGTTGGAGGGGCGTGCCGTGGTGGGGAGCGGGGCTGGGGAGGGCGACGGGGGAGAGGTCGGCGACGGCGTCGCGCCCGCCGCGGTCGGCGACGAGGGGGAGAGCCATCCCGGGGATCCCGGAGCGGAGGGTTGGCCGCTGGAATCGGGGCGGCTGGCCGAATCGGCCTCCCGCGCCGCCGGGGAGACTGGCGAGATCGGCCGGGATTTCCTCGCCATCCGGGGCGAGCTCGACAACAACCGGATGCTCACGGCGGAGCTCGAGGGGCGTTTGGTGGGGCAGATCGCCTCCCCGCTGGCGGCGATCGCGGCCGACGATCTTCCCGGGCTCGCCACGGCGGTGCGATCGGCCGTGGCAACCGACCGTGGGGCGATCATCGCCCGGGCCGATGTCGTCCTCGCCCGGATGCGGACCGTTCTGGATAAGATGATGGAGTTGGAGTCCTACAACGAGGTGATCGAACTCCTGCGGGGCGTGATCCGGACGCAGGAAGAGATCCGTTCGGAGACGCTCCGGCGTCAGCGACAGCGGGCCAAGGAGGCGTTGGAGCGACCATGACACCGAAGCCCGTCTGCTGCGACGTCGTCCGCGGGCCCGTGGCCGTCGCCCCATGCCGGCCCGGGGGCTCCACCCCACGCCGGCTTGCGGCAGGCATCGGCGGCATGTTCCTCGCCTGCCTCCCGCTCCTGCCGGCGTTCCCCCAGGAGCCGGAGGCAGGGCGCGGCGCCACGCCCCGGCCACAAAACGCCGCGTCGGGGGAGGATCCAGCCGCCCTCGCTGCCCGTGAGCAGCAACTCCTCGCCCAGTACCGCGAACTGGAAAAGACTTTTCTGCGGCTCGCCGATCTTCTCGCGGCGAGCGACCCACGCCGGGCCGCGGTGCTGCGGAGTGTGTTCGAACAGGCGCGCGACCAAGAGGTCGGCGGGAGGCTCGACACGATCGTGCAGCTCCTCGAGAAGGGCCAACTGCTGAAGGCAGGGACGACGCAAGCCTCGGCGATCGAGCAGCTTCGCGAGCTCCTCACGCTCCTCGAGGCGGGAGACTCCGATCGTCACCTCGCCAACTCGAAGGAGGAAGTGAAGCAGTTCCTGGCACGCGTCTCGAAACTGATCGCCAAGCAACGGGACATCGAGGGATCGACCGAGGCAGGGGCGCGCGAGGCGCAGCTCCTCGACCGGCAAAATGCCCTCGCCGGGGAGACGTCCGATCTCTCCCGCGAGCTCGGCGGCTTCGCCAAGCGGATGGAGGTCCGCGACGCCGGCGGAGAGCCTGTCAAAGAAGAGAAGGAAGCCAAGGACGGCCAAAACGCGGACCCTGCCGAGGGAGGTGAGCCGGGCGCACCAGAAGACGGGAAGCAGTCCCCCCAGGAAG
>JBAWVV010000434.1:0-3642 GCA_037147115.1 Planctomycetia bacterium
CCCATGCAACTTGCCAACGTCCTCGGTACGGTCACTGCAACGGTCAAGCATTCGTCGCTTTCCGGCGCGAAGCTACTCGTTGTTCAGCCGCTTTTGTCCGACCGCACGAAGGCCGACGGCGATCCGCAGCTGGCCATCGACACGGTGGCGGCCGGGGTCGGCGATCTCGTCATGATCACCAGCGACGGCCGACTGCTGCGTGACATTCTCAACAGCGACGCCACCCCGGCCCGCTACAGCGTGGTCGCGCTGGTCGACGAAGTCACCGATTTCTCGAGCCGGAAGCAGGGCCCGACCCGATGAACGCCCACGCCATCACCCCCGACCAGATCGCCGCAATCGTCCGCGAAGTGTTGCGGCGGATCCGCGCCGATCTGGGGCCGAAGCATGCTGCGGCCCCAGCCGCAGCGGCACTGCCGGCAGCAAAGGCCGCCGCTGCCCCGATCGCAGCGGCAGCCGGTTTTCAGCTCGCGGAAAAACTCGTTACGGCAGCGAGCTTGGCAACGATCCCGGCAGGCACGAAGACCGTCATGCTCCGGCACGATGCCCTCATCACCCCCTCCGGCCGTGACGCGGCTCGGGCCGCCGGATGCACGCTCGTGCGCGGCGCGAAAGGGGCACAAGCGACGTCGGGAGCCGCTCCTGCGGGCCGGTCCTTCTTTCTCGCGGCGGCCGAATGTCCGGGCGACTCGGCCACCCGGACGGCGGGGCTTGTGCGCATGCTCCCCGGGGCACAGCAGCTTCCCGCCACGGGGCTCACGGATGTCGTCGCCAGCCTCGGCCTCCATCTGACGCGTGACGGAGGCCGGGGGATCCTCCTCGCCGGTCGCCCTCATGTCGCCGTGGCCCTGGCCAACCGTTCGCCCGGCGTCCGGGCCGTGACGGCGCGCGACACCACGACGCTGTTGGCCGCGGCCCAGGAATGTGCCGCCAATCTCCTCGTCATCGCACCGCGTGACTTCTCAGCATCGAGCCTCGAGCGGATCGGAGTGACCCTCGCCGGCCGCGATCCGGGGCCTGCTCCGGCCGAACTTGCCGCTCCTGCTGCAGCGGGGTGCGCCTGCAGCGGCCCGCAGCCCGATGCTCCTGCCCCCCCCTGCTCCTGCACCACCCACCACCACTGAACTCCACGGAAGGAGCGTCGAACGATGCGCCTCGGACAGACGATCGGCACGGTGACCCTCGTCGAATCGCACCCCACGGTGCGCGGCGGCGTGTTCCGCGTCCTCATCCCCCTCTCGGCAGCCGATCTTGCTTCCGGCAATCCAGCCGACGGGGATTTTGGCCGCTCTGCCGCCGAACCGCTCGTCGCCTGGGACGACCTCGGCGCCGGCGATGACCAGCTCGTTGCCTTCAGCGAAGGGGGCGAGGCGGCCCAGCCCTTCCGCCCCTACGACAAGCCAATCGACGCCTTCGTGGCGGCGATCATCGACCGACTCGACCTCCCCAAACCCAAGACCGCCTGACGCCCGGGCCTCTTGACCCCGGCGATCGACACGACCGACACGACCCGCAAGCAGCCCGTAAAGAAACAACTTTTCGCGACCGGCAGAGTCTCCTCGACCGGAAGCGTGGTGAATACTCCTAACGTTACCCCCCCACGGAGAACCCCTGACATGGCAACCAACCCGGCCGTGAAGACAACGACCAAGCCGCTTTCCAAGCTCAAGGAAGAGATCTGCGACATCGGCCGCCGGATCTACAACAAGGGCTTTGCCGCCGGCAATGACGGCAACATTTCCTTCCGCCTCGGCCCGAACGAGGTCCTCTGCACCCCGACGATGGTCTCGAAGGGCTTCATGAAGCCCTCCGACCTGTGCATCGTCGACATGGAGGGGAACCAGATCGCCGGCGAACGGAAGCGTTCGAGCGAGATCCTCCTCCATCTCACGATCATGAAGGAGCGGCCTGACGTGAACAGCGTCGTCCACTGCCATCCGCCCCACGCCACCGCCTTCGCCGTGGCCCGCGAGCCGATCCCGCAGTGCGTCCTCCCCGAGGTCGAGGTCTTTCTCGGCGACATCCCGATTACGAAGTACGAGACCCCAGGCGGGCAAAAGTTCGCCGACACCGTCAAGCCGTACGTGAAGACGGCCAACGTTCTGATTCTCGCCAACCACGGCACGGTGAGCTTCGGCGAGACCGTCGAGAAGGCCTACTGGTGGACCGAGATCCTCGACGCCTACTGCCGGATTTTGATGCTCTCCCGCGACCTCGGCCGCGTCACCTATCTCACGAAGCAGGAAACGAAGGAGCTCCTCGACCTGAAACAGAAGTGGGGCTACAGCGACCCGCGTCTCGACAAGGGGATGGAGAACTGCGACATCTGCGCCAACGACGTCTTCCGCTCGAGCTGGGGCAACGCCGGCGTGAACCGCAAGGCGTTTGACGCTCCTCCGCCGATGGGCGTCGATCCGCAGCGGGCCGCAGCGGATCATGCAGCGGCTCCCGCGGCAGTCGCTCCCCCCGCGATCGACTACGACGTTCTCGTTAAGGCGGTCACCGAGCAGGTCTGCCGTGAGCTGGGGATCGGAGCGGCCTGACACAGGCTTCCCGCAGGGGAGTGGCCGCTGGCGACAGGGCACGGGATCCACGGAAGTAAGACTGGCCCCGTAGCGGGTTTATCGACAGGAGCACGAGGATGAAGGTCGGGATCGTCGGTGGTGGTGGGATTGTCGGCTCGTCGGCGGGCTTCGCGCTCTCACTCGGCGGCATCGTCCACGAGATCGTCCTCGTCGACATGAACGCCGATCTGGCAGACGGCCAGGCGCTCGACATGCTCCATGGCACGGCGGCGATCGCCGACCAAGTCATCCGGGCGGGGGGCTACGCCGATCTGGCCGATGCCGACGTCATCTGCATCACCGCAGGACTTCGGCGCAAGCCCGACGAGAGCCGGCTGGCGCTCATCAACCGGAATGTGGAGCTGTTCCGCTCGATCCTCGCCACGATCAAGCAATCGGGCCACAAGCCCGATTGCATCGTGCTGGTCGTCTCCAATCCGGTCGACATCCTCACGTATTTGGCCGAGAAAGAGCTGAAACTCCCGAAGGGTAAGGTCATCGGCCTCGGCACGCTCCTCGACACGCTCCGCTTCCGCAGCTTGCTGGCGATGAATCTCGGCGCCCCCGCGACGCAGGTTCAGGCGATGATTCTCGGTGAGCATGGCGACAGCATGGTGCCGGTGTGGAGCAGCGCCTCGATCGCCGGACTGCCACTGGAAAAATGGCCCGGCTACACGCCGAAGCTGGGGGCCGACGTCTTCCAGCGGGCGAAGACGAGCGGCGCCGAGATGATCAAGAAGAAGACCGGAGCGGGATTTGCCGTCGGCGTCTCGATCGCCGAGGTGATCCACGCGATCGCGCTCGATTCGAAGCGGGTGCTACCGGTGTCGACAGTCCTCTCCGGAAGCGGACCGGGGGCAGCCTACGGCCTCCGCGACGTGGCGATCTCGGTGCCGACGCAGGTCGGCCGGGCCGGCGCCGAAAAAATCCTCGAGATCGAGATCTGGCCGAAGGAACTGCAGGCGCTCCAGCGCTCGGCCGCCGTTCTCCACGACACCCTCGCCTCGGTGTTTGGCGGGAAGATCGGCTGACCGGCCCCCGAAACCTGAAAATCTCACCCGCCGGAAGGCCGATGCGG
>JBAWVV010000435.1:0-3632 GCA_037147115.1 Planctomycetia bacterium
AAAGTGGTCGCCTCGAGCGATGATGAGTTCGAGAGCCAGGATCCCTCGATCATCGACCTCGTGCTCCCTGCCGACGGTAGCTACTACCTCGAGGTTAGCGGCTTCGACTCGACCCAGATGGGAAGCTACGAACTGTTTGCCTGGCGCTTCGACACCGCCAGCCCGACCGACGTCGGTGACGTCATTGATGGCCGGGACGGGAACGACATCCTCCTCGGTGGGGCGGGCGAGGACATCCTCTTCGGGGGTAACGGAGACGATTTCCTCTCCGGTGGCAGCGGTGATGACCTTCTCGTTGGCGGCTCAGGTGCCGATCGTCTCGATGGCGGGAGTGATGATGATGTCCTTGTGGCAGGTGACACCAACGCCGCCTCAGGCATCTGGACCGATCCGCAGAAGCTCCGCTCCTTCGTGGCCGCCTGGTCGACGAAGGGCTCCCGCGCTTGCATCTTTCAAGACGGGGTGAGTGGCGACAGCAGCCAAGACGTGCTGATCGGTGGCCTCGGGGCAGATTGGTTCGTTGTCAGCAGCGAGGATCGGATCATCGATCGTGTCGGCAGTCAGGGCGACGAGGTCGACAAAGTGAAGTAATCTCGCGCCGGGTAGGATCTCGCGCTGGCCAGAATCTCCCGCTGGTTCCAGATCTGAAGCCCCCGCGGCGGTTGCGGAGCTTTTCTCTGCCCTTCGACAGGGCGGGGCGCTGTGTTGGCTGCCTCCTTTTCTTTGGGTCGCGGAGGCGATCAAGGGCCGGGAGCCACCGTCGGTACGGCGGTCACGGCGCGGCGATCTCCGCGACGATTTCCCGGTAGGCCGACAGCGACTGGAGTGGGAGCATGTCCGGATCGATCGTCAGAGTGACCCTGTCGCGGTAACCGGCTGCAACGGCATCGCGGACGGCCTCGACGGCACTGTTGACTTGGATGTCGGCGGCGGCAGGGTCGGTGGGGCGGAGCTTGACCGAGCACTGGGCGTGACAGCGGGCGAGAGCCAGGAGGAGGTCCGTGGTGCTCGCCTGCACGCTGTCACGGATCGATGCGGCGATCGAGAGCGCACCTTCGACATCCCCGCATCGGGAGCGGGTGAGCATCAACTCGATCTGCCGCTCGCTGTTCTTCGGATCAATGGCGACGATCTCCTCACGCATCCGACGGGCCTCGTCGAACCGGCGGGCCGACTCCTCTTCATCCCCGGCCATCGATTCGACGGTGCCGAGACGGTGGAGGTCGTAGGCGACGCTGCGGGCCTGATCGACGTCATTGCCGTCGAGCGCCAGCACGTCGCGGTGGAGGGCCAACGATCGCTCAAAGAGGCTGCGAGCGTTGCCGATTTCCCCCATCCGCAGGTGGAGATCGCCGAAGTTGCCCAGGACCTCAGCCAGCGCGATCTGTGTCGCGGCGTCGTCTCGATTGGCGGCGTGGAGATCCTCGTTGGTCGACAGACTCAATCCGTAGTATCTGATCGCCTCCTGCAACTCCCCCGTCAGATAGCAGGCTTCGCCCATCGCCTGGTAGGAGATGGCCTGCGCCGAGCGGAGGGCCACCTCTTCGGGGAATCGATCGAGAAGTTTCTGGCGGGAATCGATCCCCTCCCGGATCAGCAGCGTTGACTCCTTGACCAGGCCCTGGTTGAGCAGCATCACCCCGAGATTTGTTGCCCCCTCGGCGAGATTGGCCTCGATCGTTTCCGGTTCCACAGGCCCTTCTGTGCCCGGGGGACCGGCCTGGAGCTTTCTCCAGATGTCGAGCGACTGCCGATAGCAATCGATACACGCCACCATGTCTTGCTCGAGCTCGTGCCGCATGGTGCCGAGCATGGAGAGCACCGCGGCCAGATTTCCCTGGGCCGCGTCGTTGTGTGGCATGTGCCGGGCCCGATTCCAGGCGATCGTGTGGGCCGTGAGGTATTGATCCAAGGCCTCCGTTGTCTTGCCCAACGAGCTGTAGAGGTTGCCGAGGAGCATGTGGGTCGCCAGCGCGGTCGTTTCCGTCGAGCTCGAGTCGCCCATGTTCCCGGCGAGGGAGTTCACGCCGTTGAGCGACTCCTCGAGGAGCTTCCTCTTGAGGGTTGTCGTGCCGGGGGTTTCCTCGAGGCTGCGAACCGCTTCAACGAGCGTCTGGTACGAGGCAAGAGCCAGGTTGGTGCGCTTGTCGGCGAGGAGGGCGTTGTCTATGGCCGCAATTTTTGCCGCATCGGCGACCAGATTGGCCTCGACGGCGTCGTTGCGGGCCTTCGCGATTCGGATCGCCGCCGCCGTCGAGCCGACGGCCACCAGAGCCAGCAGGCCGACGACGGCCGCCGCGAGGGCGGATGTGCGGGGATTGCGGCGGCACCACCGCCACAGCCGTTCGGCCGGCGAGATCGGCCTCGAGAGGATCGGCTCACCGGCGAGGAACCGCCGACAATCCTCGGCCAACGCTGCGGCGTCTGCATACCGCCGGTCCGGATCCTTCTGGAGGCATTTCAGGCAGATCGTCTCGACGTCGGCTGGCACCTGGGAGACGAGCAGTGAGGGGCGAACCGGTTCCTCGTTGACCACGAGCATCGTCGTCTCATACGGCGAGGCTCCGAGGAACGGGGGGCGGCCGACGAGCATCTCGTAGAGGATCGCCCCGAGGGCGTAAACGTCGACGAGGTGACCGTACGATTCACTCATGGCCTGTTCGGGGGCCATGTAACTCGGCGTGCCGATCTGCGATCCGCTCCGCGTCTGGCTCGACTTGCTCTCGAGATCCTTGGCCAAGCCGAAGTCGGTGATCTTCGGTGTGCCGTCACCCGCCACGAGGACATTGGCCGGCTTGAGATCGCGGTGGATGATGCCGTGCGCGTGGGCGACCTGGATCGCCCGGGCAAGGACCTCGATCAAGGCCACCGCCGCCTGGGGGGGCTGCGGCATGCCGTCGATCCTGGCGTCGAGCGGCATGCCGTCGACGAACTCCAGCGACAGGAAGGGGAGCCCATCGCTGGTGCCGAGCTCGTGGATTTGGACGATGTTGGGGTGTTGGAGTGCGGCGACCGCCCGGGCTTCGTTCTCGAAGCGGGCCCGTTGCTCCTCTGTGGCATGCCCGCCGGCCACGATCATCTTCAGCGCCACGAGGCGCTGGAGTGCCGTCTGTCTCGCCTTGTACACGACCCCCATCGTGCCCCGACCCAGTTCCGAGAGCAGTTCGTAGCCAGCGACCGTCGGAAACGAGGATCTGGAAGACATCCCGCTCCAGGCTCCGGAGACGAGCGCCCTAGGTGGCAGACCGTCGACGTCCGGGGTAAGAGCCTCATCCGTCCGCAGCGGGGCGCTCCCATCGGTGGAATGGCCGTGGGGGTAGGGGAGCCGCGGTGGCTCGGGCGACGGTCTGTCGCGGCCCGGCTCAAAAGCTTTGTTCATGGGTTGCGGTCGGTCGGACGGTCCTAGCCGATGGCCCTCAGCGACATCATTCTCTCCCCTCGGAAACCGGCCGTCCAGCACGCTTTCCCCTCATGAGAAGGGCTGGTGTTCTTGGTTCAAACCCCCGTTTCTTGGCCAGGAAATGCCACAAGCCCACCCCCGGAAGGCCGGGTGTGGGCTTGGATGGATCGTGACAATTCCGACAGCAGTCGGATCAGCCAGCGGCCCGAGCGAGGGCGAGCTTGCGACGCTT
>JBAWVV010000436.1:0-3614 GCA_037147115.1 Planctomycetia bacterium
GTCGAGGAGGGGGCAGGGCTGGTCGTGTTCGCCGGGCCGAAGCAGGGGCCCGGGGAAGAGATTGCCGGGCTGGGTAGCTTCGGTGGCCGCGACCCGGTGCTCCTGCGCTGGAAGGAGCCGGTCGGCGACATCGACGACGAGACCGGCGGGCGGGGCTTCGGGCCGGTCGATCTGACGCATCCGCTCTTCGCCCCCTTTCGCACCGCCTCGGAGCGCCCCGGCGACGGTACCGCCGGCGGCCGGATCGAGGCCTTCGACACGCTTCGTTTCTTCCGCCACGTGCCCCTCTCGACAACGGGGCCGGAAGCGGGCGGGAAGGCTCCCGCCGGCGCGCCCGTTGCGGCCCCGGCCGCGCCGGTAACGGTGCTGGCCCGGCTCGATGACGACAGTGCGGTGATCGCCGAGACGAAGCTCGGCCGGGGGCGGGTCCTTGTTTGCGGTCTGGCTGTGACCCCCGATTGGTCGAATCTCCCCGTCCATCCGGCCTTCGTTCCCCTCCTTCTGCGGGCGGTGCAGACGGTGCGCCCCGACCCGCCGGCGATCGCCGCCGAGAGCGTTCATCCCTACGAGCCGGCGCCGATCCGCCTCGAGGAGCGCTGGAAGCGCGCGGTGGTGCAGGCGACCGATCCGGTCGGCACGAAGACGGCGATTGAGACGGTCGCCGGCGACGGGCGCGTCACCGGGGCGCTGGAGGAGACGCGGCGAATCGGGTTTTACGAGTTCGACATTCAGCCGCCGGTCGGCGTCACGTCCGAACCGATCCGGCTGGGAATGGTGGTCAACCGGGAGATCGATGGGGCGACGATCGAGCGGATCGATGCCGCGGAGTTGGCCGCGACGTTTGCCCCCCATCCGACCACGCTCCTCGCCGGTACTGCCGACGACCCGACGCTCCACACCCAGTTCACGAGCCGGCGGGAGATCTGGCGCTGGCTGATTACGGCGGTGTTCTGCCTGTTCGGGCTCGAGTTTCTCCTCTCCACACTCAAGCCCCCGGAGCCGCGCCGCGGCGGCGACGCGCCGCGCGGCTGGGGGGAGCGGATCAACGATTGGCTCGCAGACGCCGTGGGGATGCAGGAACCGGACGGGGCAGAGCCGGGAGCGCCCTGACAACATCGCTGATACAAGGCGGGGATGGCAGGGACGCCCGGGGGCAGGTCCAGAGCACCAGGAGGCAGATCGATGGCCAGTGCAGAAGCGAATCAACTCGATGCCCGGGCGGCACGACTCACGGAGATCGTGACGGGGGCGCGGCTGCGCCTGATCAGCGTGGCGCTGGCTGCCGGGCTCCTCCTGGCCATCGGTCTGGCGCTGGCGTGGATCGTTGGGGGCGTGCTTCTCGATCTCCTCACACCCCTCCCGGTGGTGCTGCGGGGCGCAGTGTTCGCCGGCTGGTGGGGGGCGGTGCTCGGGGCGCTGGCCCTGTTTGTCATCCTTCCCGCCGTGCGCCGGCCGATCCTCGACGTCGTGGCGCTGCGGATCGAACGGGCCCTCGGTGGCATCCAGAACCGACTGCTGACGGTCCTCGATCTCCACCGCGGCGGTGCCGCCACGCGCGGCTGGAAGGACGATCCGGCCCGGCAGGGGATGGCCGAGCGGCTCGTCGAGCAGACAGAGTCCCGGCTGCGCGGCTTCTCGCTTTCGAGCGTCGTCAAATGGCGTCCCCTCACCAGGGGCCTGGCGCTGGCGGCGACGGTGGCGGCGGTGCTTCTGGGGATGCAGGTCGGGCTCCGCGACCGCTTCACCACGACCCTCGCCCGGCTCCTCAACCCGACGGCCGACATCCCCCCCGCCACGTGGCTCCAGCTCGGCTCACCGGGAGAGATCGAGGTCCTCGAGGGAGATCCGCTGGAGATCACGGCGACCGTCGATCGCGGGAGTGTCGATCAGGTCGACCTCGTGATCTCCTCAGCAGACGGCCAGGAGCGCCGCGAGCCGATGCGGTCGCTCGGCCAGGGAAACTTTTTTACGCTCCTCGACGGCCTCGATCACGACGCCACCTACCGGCTCGAAGGGGGCAACACGTGGACGCGCACCCACGCCATCCGGCTCCTGCGGCGCCCCTCGATCGGGGCCGTGGCTGGGGCTGTTCGCCTCCCCGACTACATGCGGATCGACGAGCCGCTGCGGGTGGCCCCCGACGCTGCGCGGATCGAGGCTCCGGTGGGGGGGACGGTCGAGTTCGAGGCGACCGTGACCGGCGAGGCCTCCTCCGGCGTCGTCCGCCTGCTGGCGCGCCGCATCGAGACGACGCTCGTGGAGCAGTTTGATGAGCTTCCCTGGTTCGAGGACGACCTCCCCCGCGATGCGGTGGCGACCGCGCCGTGGAAATGGAGCACGGCCCATGCCTCCGGGGGGCTGCGGTCGTTCACGTTTCCGGCCGATGGTCGACCGCTCGAGATGCGGACGAAGCTCCAGCCGCTGGTGGTCCCCAAAGAGGGGCTCGACGAGCGCTCGCTGATGATCCGCGTGCGCAGCGACTCAAACGATCCCCCGCGCCGGCTATCGATGCAGCTGGTCCACGAAGGGGGCGCCGTCGAGGTGGTGTGGGGGGATGATGCGGCGGGGCCGGCGGCCGATCTGCGCGTTCCGCGCGTGGTGGCCGGGCCGCTCCCGGAGCCCGGCACGTGGGCCCGGCTGACCGCGCCGCTCCCGACCGTGCCGCTCCTCGTGGGGCGGGCGATCGGAGGGATGACCTTGAGCATCGATTCTGGGCGGATGTTCCTCGATCGCCCCGGTCTGGTCGTCCGCTCGATGCGGCCGGTTCAGCGCGCCATCGACGAAGCCATCGGCGAAATCGCCGCCACCCGGATCGGCTCGGAAGAAGGGGATGCCACGGCCTCGCGTTGGCTGGCGGCGGTGCCGGTGACCGAACCTGCGGTCGTGGAAGCGCGCAAGCCCGGGGGCCCTCCCGGGCGTGCCCCGGCGCCGTGGGCGACGCTCGAGTTTGCCAACCCGCAGGGGCACCGCAGTCGACCGCAGCCGGCGGTGGAGATCGTCGCCACGGTCGATCGCCCGCCGTCGCTGGTCGTCGAGGAACCGCAGTCGGAGCTGATCCAGCTGACAGCGCTCGACGAGTTTGCCGTTGCGGCTCACCTCTTCGACGACTGGGGGATCGACCAGATCGCCTTCCGGGTCGGGACTGACGAATCCTCGCTCGGCCCCCCGCAGCTCCTCGATGAGCTGCCGCTGGTCGTTCGCCCCCCCGACACGCAACTCGTCTTCGAGACGACGATCTCCCCCGATCGCCTCGGCCTCTCCGCCGGCTCCAGCGGCGTCTGGAAGCTCGCCGTCCGCGATACGAAGGGGCAGTGGACCGAGTCGCGGCCGTTCCGGATCACGGTGCTCGTGTCAGACAACGAGCCCGCGCCGCCGCCGAAGTTTCCCGCGCTCGACGAGGCCCTCCGGGAGGCGACGCAGGCGCTCCGCCTCGCCCAACGCGACGAGGAAGTACTCGACAAAAAGCGCGAGGAGATCCTCGCCGCGATCGGGCAGGAGCCGCTGGCGGCGCTGAATCGGGCCGAGACCGCCACCGAGACGGCCAAGGAGAAAGCCGCCGAGGCCGCTGCCAAGGCTGCCGACGCCACCACCCCGCCTGCCGAGCAGGCTGCCGC
>JBAWVV010000437.1:0-3591 GCA_037147115.1 Planctomycetia bacterium
GGCCAGCGGGCGAGAACGAGGAGCGAAAACGCCACCGCTGCCGCCAGGAGTGCGGCGAGGGCCCGGGGCGACCGCAGAATGCCGCGGAACTCGCGGGAGAGCACGGGGATCATGCGGCGGGCGCCTCCCGGCGGGTGACGGAGAGGAAGGCATCCTCGAGATCCTTGGGGATCTCCCGGAACTGGCTGACGTCGATCCGCCGGCCGACCAGCGCCGCGAGGATCGCTGCCATTTCGGTATCGCTGCGGGCGGTGTCGAAGCGGACGAGGCTCTCGGTGGCGTGGGCCTTGACCCCCTCCCGCTCGCCCGGTTCGAGCGCCTCGCGGACGGCGGCCGCCGCCGTCTCCACCTGGGCAGGGCCGCACAGCTGGACCTAAAACGTCCGCTTCTGCCGCAGGTCGCGCATGATCTGGTCGAGCGTGCCGAAGGCCCGCAGCTTCCCCTGCGTGATGATCGCCACAACGTCGCAGATCCGCGACAGCTCCGGGAGGATGTGGCTGGTGACGATGAGCGTCTTCCCCATCCCCGCGAGCTTGAGGAGGAGATCGCGCATCTCGATCCGCGCCTGGGGATCGAGGCCGTTGGCCGGCTCGTCGAGGATCAGCATCTCCGGATCGTGGAGGAGGGTGCGGGCGACCCCGATCCGCTGCTTCATTCCGTGGGAAAGGGCCTCGACGTAACGGTCCTGCATCCACCCCGAGCCGGTCGTCTCCAGCACCTCGTCGATCCGCTCCGCCCGCGCTCCGCGCGGGATGCCGAAGGCGGCGCCGAAGAAGTCGAGGTATTCGCGGACGCGCATGTTGTCGTAGGCCCCGAACGAGTCGGGCATGTAGCCAACGAGCCGTTTGATCCGCCGCGCGTCGCGGACACAGTCGGCGCCGGCGATCGTCGCCGTGCCCGACGTCGGCCGCATCGCGCCGACGAGGATCTTGATCGTCGTCGTCTTGCCGGCGCCGTTGGGGCCGATGAAGCCGAGGATCTGGCCGCGTCGGAGCGACAAGGTGAGGTTGTCGAGGGCAGTGAACTCCCCGAACTTCTTCGTGAGGTTGCGGATGTCGAGGACCGGGTCTGCGGGGGCGTTCATGGCTGGTCTTCAGTTGGTGCGGCCGTCGACGGAGAGGCGGACATAGTCGATGTCCCAAGTGCTGCTCACCGCCGTATCGATCTGTTGCTCGGACTGTTTCTTGTCGAGAGCGGGGCCGTCGTCCCTGGCATCCTCGGCCCGCTCCGCCACCGTCCGGCTGACGGCGATCGAGATCGGGATGGTGCCACCGTCGATGGCGAGGTGTTCGGGGGCGAGGTCGATTTCGAAGACACCGTTGGGCTCGTTGAAGCGCTCGAGGACGACCGGCTGGCCGTCGCGGAACGCCCCTACCGTGACGTCGCGCGACGGCGCGTTGACCCGGATCGTGAGCCGGCCCCGGTCGAGCGTGCAGGGGACGACTGCGTCGGGGATCTGGAACCGCAAAACGGTGTCGGTGGCGGTGGACAGCCCCTTCACCCATTCCCCGCGCCGGCCGTCGAAGGCGCTCGACCTCCCTTGCTCGCTCATGGCGGAACGCGCCGGGAGGAAGGGGGGCGGAATCCGGAACGGGGTGCCGGAGGGGGTTTGTTCGATGTCGACAGGGGCCAGGGCCAGCGTCGCATGCGTCTCGACGTAGCCGGCGGGGGGCTCCCACGTCGGCCCGAACTCCGGATCACACCAAAAGAGCATCCACGGCCGGCGTCGGAGGGCGAGAGCGCCGGCGATGCCGGAGGGGGCTTGAGCCTTCGGTCGCCCCGCCTCGCGGAGCTCATCCTCCGGGGTCTGAAGGAGCCGGCGCGTCGCCTCCTGCCGCCAGCGGGCGTCGGCGGAGAGGATCGAGGCGGGGTTGTACTGTCCGGCGGCCATCACCCCGTCGACACCGGCGACGAAGCGGCCGTCCGCGCCGAGGATCACGGTCTGCGCCGGGCCGGGCATCCCGACAATGGCGGGGTCGCGAAGGTTGGCAAGCCCGCCGGGGTCGATGCGCCCCTCGAGTCCTTCCGGGCCGAAGCGGGCCCGCACCATCCCCCCGGCGACGAGCGGAGGGGCGCCCCGGAGGGCGAGTTTGTCGACGCTGCCGGCATGCGTCGTGGTGTTTTGGGTCGTCTCCCGATCGTCGTCAAGCCAGGTGACGCGCTCGCCGTTGGTCCCCTGGGAGGCGTCGGGGAAGACCCAGGTCCGCTCCCGGCCGGTCCAGGCCGTGGCCCGCGTCTGGCTATCGAACACGGCCGCAGCGCCGTCGAGAAGGGCCTCGTCGGTTGCCGGGGCGAGCCGCAGGAGCGTTGCGGAAGCGATTGAAGGTGCCACGCTTCGCGAGCTCGCCGCGCCGACGAGGGCGAGGAGGCTGGCGGCCGCGATGCTTGCCGCCGGCACGAACCAGGCGAGCCGATCGAGATGGTGCCGGGCCCCCCATCGCCAACCGACGAGAAAGAGAGCGCTACAAAACAGGCCGAGAATCGTGGCGGCGACCCCGCGCGACGGGGTCGCATACCCGATCTGTTTTTCCAGCCCCCCCTGGAGCCGGCTGACATCGAGCCGATCGGGGCGACCGGCGAGGAGGCGCGTGGCGAGGGTGGCTGTCGCGCCGGTGGCGGTGATGCCGTCGGGCTGGACGAGGGCCCGCGGGCCGATGGTCGTGATGAGGACGTCCCCCTGGCCACACGGCACCCAGATCGCCGCCGGCCAGCCTTCAACGCGCGAGGGGACATCGGCGTGCGACGTGACGACGCGGACCATATCAACGGGGACCTCGAGATCGATCTCGTCGGTCCGCTCCATGTCATTTTCCCGGTCGCGGGTCTGGACGGTGAACCGGTCGATCTCGACCCGATCAACGACCTCGATCCCGCTGTCGTGGCCGAGGATCGACTCGACCGTTTCCGGAGCCACCGCATCGAGGGCAATCCACAGTCGGCCTCCATCGCGGACCCAGCCGCGCAGCATTGCCAAGCCGGCGGTGTCGTTCTCGAGCCGGTCGGTGGCGAGGAGGAGGACATCAAGGCCGCGGTTGGTCATCGGCCATGGCGGGAGGAAGTCGGGGACGAGCAGCGGCGAGGTCGGATTCAGACTCCGGCCTGTCCGCGCCGCGGCGAGGACCTGTGGCCATTCCCGCCTCAGGCTCTCCCAGGCGAGGGTCGGGTTGAGCGTCGGCCGGGGCATGATGAGCGCGGAGCGGACAGGATCGGCGCTGATCCGGAGGATGGCGCTCGAAGTCAGCCCTTCTCCCTCGCGCCGTGTCAGGAGCTCGCGGTCCGTGCCGGCCTCGAGGATCAGGGCCGTGTACTCGAGCCCCCCCTCCAATTTTCCCTCGGCCGGCACCTTGATCGGCAGCCAGGTGGTGCGGTCGCCGTTGGCCGGCACCCACAGCCGCCGGGCGTATTGCCGCTGTCCCCCTTCGAAGAGGATCGAGACGATCGCTTCTTTCGGCTCGGCCGTCGGGTTCGTTGCCCGGATATCGAGCGTTGACCATTCCCCGAGCCGGTGCTGGAGGAGGGAGCTCGTCGTGATCTCGAGGGCCGGCGAGGGGGGCGGGGAACGCGGCGGGAGTGGGGCCGGGGGCTCGGGGG
>JBAWVV010000438.1:0-3571 GCA_037147115.1 Planctomycetia bacterium
GCATGCTCGGGCCCGACCACCAAACCGAGCGTCGAAGACTCGCCGATTGCCGCCACGATCAGATGTGCGTCGCGCTCGAGCCGCACCGGGATCGTGTGGGCAAAGCGGACGACGTCGCGGCTGAAGAGCGCCCCGTGCTCGCGGCGCGTGAAGTTGAGCCGAGGATCGGGCCGGCCGTTGACGAACACCTGCACCCGATCGATGTCGAACCAGTTCGGGCACTGGACGCGAATCGCGAGCTCCACCGCGCCGTCATCATCGCGGACATCGTCCCCCGGCCCGACGGATCGGGGGGCCTCGCCCTCGACCGCTTCGAGACGGGCCTCGAGAAACGGGCCGTTGGTCATCACCATCCGCCCGCGCTCAGCCGTATGCACCATGTCGCTGATCTCGATCGCCGCCGGATCATCGGTGGGGCTGGCCAGATAGTTGCGGAGGAAACCCGAGCCGTGAAAGGCGTAATGGGCGTCGGTGTTGACCACGCCCGGCACGCGGTAGCCAAGGTTGAGCATCTGCAGCCAGACGAAGATCGGGCTTGTCGGCTTGCGCGGATCGATGCTCTGCGGCGGAGCGAGGAAGATTTCGTGGGGCGGATGGACCTCGACACAATCGACGAAGCCGAGCATTCCCTCGAATCCGCCATCGGCCGTCCCGTCGGTGTCGCGGTCGCCGAGCACCTGGACGAGGTGCGGGTGGTTCATCTGGACGACCTTCTCAGCGTCGTCATCCCACAGGGCCAGCCGCTCGATCTGCGCCACCGGGCTGTCGTTGTCATGGACCGGCCCGCCGCCATCCTGCGTAAAAGGCTTCTCGACGATCGGGAAGGCGTTTTGGTGATTGACCGGCAGGAGTGACCCGGTCAGCTCGATGCCACTGCAGGTGGCCATCCGATGCCGCGCGCCGAGGCGGTCGAGGAGCGGGCTGTACGACGATACCCGGTTGTGTTCGGTGCAGGGAGCAAACTCGATCTGCTCGCAGAGCAGGTTTTGCACGCGGCCGAGTTGGCTCGTGGTGTTGTCGCCCGAGGGGGTGGCATGGCTGTGGAAATCGCTGCTCACCCAGCCGCGGGTGTCGACCGTCCGCAGCAGGGTTGCCACGAGCTCCGCATCCTCCCCCTCCACCACAACAAGCGTCGTCATCACCGCGTCATGTTCCGGCCCGTGGCTGATGATGACGTCATAGCTTCCCGGGGGGATCTCCTGTCGAAACCGACCGTTGTGGCTGTAGCGGAGGTTTTTCACCGCCGTGTCACCACTGTCGGGGCCGAAATCGGGATCGGCGTCCCTCGCCCCACCGCCGACTGGTGGCCGGCAGCGAAACTCAACCTTGCACGGGATCGGCTCCCCGTCGACAGCGCTGATCGTGGCCACGACGAAACCGGGCCGCGGGAGCTTTGCTTTGACGTCGATTCCTTCGGCGCTCCACGCCAGCCCCTGCTCTTCGACGGTCCCGCGCCCTACCGTCGAGAGCGTCACCCGCCATGGCGCCGCCGGGGCCGGGAGCGAGGTCACGAGCCGGCCGTCGACGTCGGTCCGTCCCGCTCCATATTTTGTCTCTCCATCAAAGAACGTCACGCTCGCCCCGACAACTGGTCCGGCAGCATCGACGGCGCTGATCGTCGTGGGGGCGAGAGCGACGCCGGCCCGGGCCGCCGCGGCGGCCCGGAGGACGACGAGGTTACGAGCGGGAAAGACCCTGCGGACCAGGTCGATCGAGGCTCCCGGCGCCAGGTTCACCGTCGATGCCTCGCCGAGGAGATAGCGCACCGGATCGCCAGCGCCACGCGCAGGGGCGAGCGTATCGGCGTGGAACGTCGCTCCCACCGGCTCGATTCCGTAGGCTTGGCCAAACCACTCGTCATCCCACCAGACAACATTGGCTGCGGTGTCGACACCGGCGGAAAACGTCCGATCGGCCCTGACCCGATCAACCGGCTCGATCATCAGCGCCGTCGGATGCGGATTAAAGTAGCGGGTGGTGACAGTGAGGAAATCATCGCCGTCGGCGAGCGTATAGGTCGTCTCGACACGCGGCATTTGCGGGGCCTCCGCGGCGACGACGCGAAACGCCACGCTCGCACCGTTCACGGCCAGCGGTGGAGCAACCATTCCTTCGACCGGCATCACTTCGCCGCCGCCCAGGCCAGACGCTCCCGCGAAGGCGTAGCGGAGTTGACCGTTGCCGGGCCAGTAGCAGCCGAGCTGATCGTTGGGATCGCCCACAGTGGTCAGATCGATGATCGCGCCGCCGACATTGCGGACGGTCATGTTGGCGTGGCGGGTCGGAAGCGTGTCGCCGATCACGGCGACGATCCGGTCGTTGCGAAGAATGTGGTCGCCGAGGATCCAATCGGCCTCTTTACCATCAGGGGGGACCGCGCCGTCGGATGCAACCGCTTGGCCCGCCGCCGCCGGTTGCGTCAGCGCCGCCGCTTCCAGTATCTGCGGCGTGATCGTGACGATCTCCGCAGCTGGAGCCGATGCCATCGGCAGCCATGCGGCAAGCAACATCCGCGACAGGACGATCGACGGCGACAGGCAACGCATAGGAGGCGACTCCGATGGGATTTGGGGACCGGCTGACCCGCATCCTATCGCCCCCGGTCGGATCGCGGAGGGGCCTTCACCAAAGCCTCACAGGGCTTCCAGCCGAACCAAGGGCCGCGCTGGAAGCCCTGGGATCGCGACCGACGCCATGGCGGCCCATCACCCACGGTAAAGGGCCGTCACACCGCCAGCCATCGACAGGCTCAAGCGGGGAAAGCAGAGCTCTGGCCCGCATGCGGCCCCGGGAGGTGAGGGAACCTCAAGCCGAGAACAGCCACAGCCGCCGACGCTCAAGCAGCCCCAGCGACCCCAGCACGAGGGCCAGACCACTCGCGATGCAGCTCGGGTCGATTTCGGGCACGCTCGAGATGAAGCTTCGGGCCCCGATCCCATCGGCATAGATTCCCATCAACCTGTCATCGATGACGGTGTCGCCGGTCGCAGAACTGCCGTTGATCGTATTGATGACCGCGGTCCAGCTCGCCTGTCCGTAGACATACGAACCGACGGCGCCCGTGGTGGGAATAAAGGCGTAAGCCGGCGATGACCCTCCAGAGACGGCGTTTGCCGCGATGGAGAAGCCGCCGTTGTAGGCACTGATGCCCTCGAAGTGAGTGTCGATGGTGCCGTCATCGGCGAAGCTATAGAGTGCCAGCCCGGTCACGGCGTGGGTGATCGCGTTATACGAGGCAATGTAACCCTGGCCGGTAGACGACGCCGTCTGCACCAGCCCGCCGACGATCGTGTAGGACGTGCTCTGCTCGCCGCCGTTTTGCCATATCCCATAGATCGTGGCGGCTTCAGCGCCGTTGATGTCGAGCCGTGAGTAGGACTGCGAGACAATGTCGTAAACAAAGGAATGGCCAACGGACAAAGACGTCAATAGGTTGTAGTTTCCAACGACGAGATTCCCCATCGTGCTGTGTGGAGTTGTGATCCCGATGTCCGCGCCTGGAACCTGCAGGCTCGTCCAGGAACCGGTGCCATCCAAGGGCCCGTCATACATCATCCCCTTCTGGAAATCA
>JBAWVV010000439.1:0-3548 GCA_037147115.1 Planctomycetia bacterium
GGGGTAGGCGCAGCCTGCGAATCCGAGGTTGATGCGTCCCCTTTCACGGCGTCGGCAGCGATGGTCGTCGAGGCCGCGGCCGACGCCGGGGATGGTGGAGCGGGTGGCGGGACGGCGGGGATGGGCGGCTTCGTCGACGCACGGCCCGGCAAAAGACCGCGGAGCGTGGCCAGAGCGCCGCCGGCGTTCGGGGAAACCCGTACCAGCCGGATGTTTTGCGGAATGTCGCGAAGATCGACCCGTCCGGTTCCGAGTTTCCAGACCACGGGCCGCTGCGGTGCGCGTCCGCCGGAAGAGCGCCGCGACCATTCCGAGGTCCAGGCGACGACAAACGGCGCCAGTTCGTGGAGTTCGACCACGCGATCTCCGTCGCCCCAGGGGGCCTGATCGGCGGCTCCCGCCAGTCCCTGCTCGAGGGCGGCCGCGAAGAACGTCCGTTTCTCCGTGCCGCTGGCACCGGAATACTGGAGTGTGTCGTGCGATGCGATCACCCAGTTCTGGCCGGTGGCACGGAGCGGCGGCCCCGCCAGGTCGCGGTCCAGTTGCCGCGGCACAAGGCCGCACAAGACACCGATTCTCGGATCCCAGCGGAGGTTTCCCAGGTCGATGGCGACGAGCGTCGTCAGGCTCGCTGCGCAGCCGATCGATTCGACGATGTCACGGATCGGCACCAGTTCGCGGAGCCCTTCGCCACGGAGCGTCGCGTCTGCTGCGACGAGACATGCATGACCGCCGAGCGGATCGGGTCGTTCGTTGCCGTCGGCGTCGAGGAGCGGCGGGGGCACCAGGCACTGGCCGCGGACATACGCGATCATCGAATCTTTGCCGCGGAGGGGCATCTTGACACAGAAGCCTTGGAGCCGGTCGCGGATCGCCTCCCCGGTATCGAAGTCCTTCAGTGGCAGCAGGTCCGAAGAGAGCGATGGTGCCAGGCGACCTGACAGCGACGCGGCGAGTGCCGACATGTCCTGCTGTGCGAACGGCACAGCCGGCAGCACGTCGAGCGACGAACCGTCCACGACGAGCGCGACGCCAGCCGTCTGCCAGGAGAATAGGGGAGCCACGATCAGGACCGTTGAAAGCACGAGGGCTGCCAGGGCGGCAAGTGCCAGACCGGCGCCGGCCGCGACCTTCCGCGTTGCGGGGCGGGGGGAGGAAGAGCGGCCGGCTCGCCACCGGTCCTGACGCTCCCGAAGGGCATCGGCATCCGGTACTGCGGGCCCAGTTTGGGTGCGAGGTGGATCGTTCATGGGAGAAGGGTCCCGAAGTGTATAGACTGCCCACCCCAGGCTACGATACAGATTTCCTGCCGTTCGCCGTTGCCGCCCCTCCCGCGGCGCGGCCAGTGGACGGCCCGGGGGTGGAGTCTTGGTTCGTCAGTGCCCCTGGTGCTCGCTCTCCGGAATGCAGTCATGCGTCATCTTCCCGTGAACTGGTCGGAGGGAATGTTCCTCCGGCCTCACCATTTTCAGGCTGCCGATCGGCATGCGGCGGAGCGGTTGGCCTTCTCCACCATCGCCGCGGAGCCTTTCTGCTACGGGATCGTGCGGCTGGAAATCGACCCTGTTGCGCTGGCCAACCGTCAACTCGAACTCCGGGCGTGCCAGGCCCGCCTTCGGGACGGCGGGCTGGTTTGGCTCGAGCCGGGCGAGGAACCGGAGCGTGTCAGCTTGGACACGCCCTTGGCGGAAATGGTGAAATTGTCGGCCGCCCTCGGCGAGTCACTCCAATCCAACGAAACGGTACGGGTTTATCTGGCCGTACCGCGGTTCGACCCGGGAGGCCCAAACGTCTCACCACCTGGACCGGACAGTCGCAGCCGCTTCAAAGCGCTCCAGCAGTCGCTTCAGGACGAGGCCTCGGGAGGCAACGATCAGGAGGTCGATTTCCTCCGGCTCAACCTCCGCCTCAAGCTCTCGACCGAGGATCTTTCCGGTTTTGAAGTCCTGCCGATCGCCCAGATCCGCCAGGCGGCAAACCGGGAGGGTGCTCCCGAGATCGACCCCGATTATTTTCCGCCGATGCTGTCGGTCGATGCGTGGCCGCCGTTGGGCCGTGACGTCGTGCGGGGCATCTACGACCTGATTGGCCGCAAGGTGGAGGTGCTCACGGAGCAGGTCGTCAGTCGGCAGGTCGGGTTCTCCAGTTCGGAGCCGGGCGATTTGGATCGGCTGTTCATGCTTTCCAAGCTCCTCGAAGCCCGTGGCGTGTTGCGGGTGATCGCCTTCGCGCGCGGCGTCCACCCGCGGACCGCGTACACGGAGCTCTGCCGCGTGGCCGGGCAATTGGCGGTTTTCGAGGCCGATCGCCGGCTCGAAGAACTTCCCGTCTACGACCACGACGACCTGGCGCGTGTTTTTCGTCGCGTCAAAGAGATCATCGAGGCCATGCTGTCGCGCGTGGCAGTGCTCGATTTCGAGCAGCGTTATTTCGTGGGGATCGGCACGGCAACACTCTCGGCCGCTCTCGAGCCCAAGTGGCTGCAGTCCGACTGGCAGTGCTACGTTGGGGTCCTCCGGGGAGACATGTCGGAAGAGATTTGCCACCGCCTGCTGACGGGCGACAACCACCTCGACTGGAAGCTGGGAAGTACGGAGGAGGTGGACCGATTGTTCCGGATGGGTGTGCCTGGTCTGGAGCTCTTTCCGGTCGAACGCCTGCCACGGGGCCTGCCCGTGCGGAGTGGATGGCTTTATTATCGGATTGGGACGGAGAACCCTGCTTGGCGGTCGGTGCAGGCTACGCAGTCGATGGGGATCCGCCTGCGGGATACGTCGATCCTCAACGCCGACGAACTGGCCGGTAAACGCCGCGTCGACGTCGCCTACGAAAGCCAGAAGGGGTCGCTCGAGTTCGCGCTCTTCGCCATCCCCAGGTGAAACTCCGCGGAGCGATCCGCGGCGGTCCGGACGAGCATGCAGGCAGCAGGGACATGACTCCAGATTTTGTTGTCGCGGTTGTCCCACTCATGCAGGACGTGCTCGCGCTGGCGGACCGGGCCGCGAACGGCACCGCGGGCCCTGTCGATGTCGAACGGGCCGCGCTTCGGGCGCGGTTCGACGCCACGGCCGCCAGATGCCGCGGGCCGCTTGCGGCGGAGTGGGAACTGGCTGGCTACGCCTTGGCTGCGGCGGCCGACGAATTGATGATCGTCGATATCGTGTGGCCAGGACAATCGTGGTGGGAGAACCATGCGCTCGAGGTTGAATTGTTCGGATCGCGGCGGAGAGCCACCGAGTTCTACGCGCGGGCCGAAAAGGCAGCCGCCCTGCCGTCCCGCGATGTGTTGCAGGTGTACGTGGCCGCTGTCTTGATGGGATTCCGCGGCATTTTCCGCGACCGTCCCGACGCGCTCGACACCTGGCTGCGGGCCAACGGACAACGCATC
Organism: Planctomycetia bacterium; assembly: GCA_037147115.1. Lineage (GTDB taxonomy): Bacteria > Planctomycetota > Planctomycetia > Pirellulales > UBA1268 > QWOP01. The sequence continues at coordinate 3,389 of JBAWVV010000439.1, forward strand.
AAACTGAACGTCGATCGGCCCATCGTGCCCGCGATTGGTCCTGAGGTGCCTGGAGCGCCGCCGCTCTCGGGCAGATCGGAACTGATGTGGGCGATTCTTTTGTCGGCCTTGGCGGCAGCGGCGCTGATCGTCACCGCTTGGGGGGCATTTCTCCTTTGAT
>JBAWVV010000440.1:0-3540 GCA_037147115.1 Planctomycetia bacterium
CGGTGGCGGTGCTCCCGATCCAGGCCGACGGGAGCCTGGGCGCGGCCAGCGACGTCAAGGAGGATGCCGGCGAGATCGGCCCGACCAAGGCTCAAAACGCCCCGCCGGGGAGCTTCGCCTTTAGCGGCCACGACCGCACCCACGCCCATCAGATCCTCCCCTCCCCCGACGGCCGCCATGTGCTCCATGTCGATCTGGGGCTCGACCGGATCTTCCTGTGGCGCTTCGATGCGAAGGGGGGAAAGCTCGTCGCCAACACCCCGCACGCCGTGGCGTTTCCCGCCGGCGATGGTCCGCGGCACTTCCACTTCTCCCCCGACGCTCGCCGCCTCTACTCGATCCAGGAGGAGGGCTCGACGGTGGTGACGCTCGACTGGGATGCCGCCACCGGCACGCTCGAGGCCCGGCAGACGCTCTCCACGCTCCCCCCCGGCTTCAAGGGGAGCAACTTCTGCTCGGAGATTCTCACGAGCCCTGACGGCCGGCACGTCTACTGCGGCAACCGGCTCCACGACAGCATCGGGATCTTCCGCGTCGTCGCCGACGGGACGCTTGAGTATGTCGGCGAAGAGTGGACCCGCGGCAACTATCCGCGGAGCTTCACGTTTGATCCCACAGGAAGTTTCCTCGCCTGCTGCAACCAGCGCGACGACAACGTGGCGATCTTCGCCGTCGACAAAGCCTCTGGCGCGCTCGCCTTCACCGGCCACTACGCCGCTGTCGGCAATCCCTCGCACGTCGTCTTTCTCGACCTCGCGGCGGAGTGAACGGCGAAAGTTTCGGGGAAGAGGCTTTCTGGGCCTGCATGGGCTTTCATCCCCATCACGACCAAATGGGGTGCGGCGCCGATCGGCGGCTCAAGCTTCGTCGGCTTCGTCTGCCGCTTCCGTGTCAGGATCTTGATCGGAGGGATTGTCCCACTCTTCGTCGAAGGCGTCTTTGATCCGAGCGAGCACCCGGTCGCGATCCTCCCCCTCACGGCCGTAGGCATCGGCGACGTGATTGGCGAGATCGACGAGGAGGATTCCCCAGGCATTGGGATCGTCGAAGGCGGTCCGCAGGCTGACCTGGGTGGCCATGTCGGGGGTGACCCAGAAGCGGACGAGCTCGACCGCCCCAGGATCCTCATGGGACATCGGCGGGGCGTCGAGGTGGTTCTGGGAATCGGCGTCGTCGGTCACGAGTGGCTCCTTTGGATGGGGGCCAGATCATAGCAGGTCCGCCACGCCCCGAAACGGATCATGGCGTCGTCGAGCCGGTCCTTGGGAAGGTCAGGCGAGGATGTCGGTCACGACCCGGGCGTCTTGGCCGTCAGTGAGGGAGGCGGCGAGCCCCTCGCGCTTGTAGACGAGTTGTTTGTGGTCGAAGCCGAAGCGGTCGAGGAGCGTGGCGTGCCAGTCGTAGTGATGGACGACATCCTTCACCGCCTTGTGGCTCCACTCGTCGGTCTCGCCGTAGGTGCAGCCCCCCTTGAAGCCCCCGCCGGCCACCCACTGCGCGAAGCCGTAGGTGTTGTGGTCGCGGCCCCACTTTTCCGGGCCGCCGTCGTTTTGGAGGACCGGCAGTCGCCCCATCTCGCCCCCCCAGTGGACCACCGTCGAGCCGAGGAGGCCACGCTGCTTGAGGTCGGCTACGAGGGCCGCCGACGGTTGATCGACCGCCAGGCAGCTCGCCGGGAGGGCGCTCTTGATGCCGCCGTGATGGTCCCACGACTGCCCGGCGTTGAGCACCTGGACGTAGCGGACGCCGCGCTCGACGAGCCGGCGGGCGATGAGGCAGCGCGTGGCGTAGTCGGCGGTGGCCGGGTTGTCGACGCCGTAGAGAGCGCGGACGTGCGCCGGCTCTGAGGCGATGTCGAGCGCTTCCTTGGCGGTTGTCTGCATCCGGGCGGCGAGGGCGTAGCTGGCGATCCGCGCCTGGAGGTCGTGCTCGCCGGGATGCTCGCGGGCATGTTCGTCGTTGAGCCTCTCGAGGAGGGCCAGCTGCCGCCGCTGCGGAGAGCCGCGGAGGAGGGGCGCGGGGTCGAGGTTCAGCATCCGCGGCTCACCGGGGCGGACGAGCGTGCCCTGATACAGGCTCGGCAGCCAGCCGTTGGTGTAGTGCTCCCCCTGAAAGGTCGGCAGGCCGCCGGGATGGGCGAGCACCATGTAGGCGGGGAGATGGTCCGTCTCGCTCCCCAGGCCGTAGCACAGCCAGGCGCCGAGGGTGGGGCGGCCGGCGGTGCTCCGGCCGGCGTTGAGGGCATAGAGCGCCTGGCCGTGATTGTTGACGCCTGAGTGCATCGAGCGGATGAGCGTGATGTCGTCGCACACGTTCGCGAGGTGGGGGACGAGCTCGGAAAGCTCCATGCCGCATTGGCCGCGCGGCGCGAACTTCCATCCCGGACCGAGGACCTTCGCCGAAGCCTGGGCGAGGTTGTCGTACTTGATCTCCCCCGGAAACGTTTGGCCGTCGTACTTGGCGAGCATCGGCTTGGGGTCGAAGAGGTCCATCTGCGACGGCCCCCCCATCATGAACAGCGAGATCATCGCTGTGGCCCGCGCGGGGCGCGGCGGAGCTTTCGGGAGGAGATCGAAGTGTTCCTCCCCAGACGTGAGCGGCTTGACCGGCGCCGCGAGCAGTCCGTCGCGCTCCAGCAGTGTCGCCAGCCCGAGACCGGCCAGCGAGAAGCCACCGGCATGGAGGAGATGACGACGGGAGCAGAGTGGTTGGGTGGGGCGGTTCATGCGATGCGGGTTCCTGTCAGTCGCAGGTCAGGAAACGGTTCGACGCCAGAAGCACCTGGCAGAGGCTCGCCAGCGCCTCGAGTTGCGGATCGGGGGGGGCGAGCGCGGGCTCCCCTTCCCTGGCCGGCGGCGGGGGGACGGCGGCCAGGCGCACCCGGAACTCCTCCCCTTGCTCGGCGAGATGGGAGAGCGCTCCCTCGAACTCGCGCTCGGAAGGGGGGCGGCTGAAGAGGAGCCGCCAGGCCCGCTCCACCTGGGCCCGGACGTCGCCGGGGGCCTCACGACGGACGCGTTCGGCCAGCGCCCGGGCGCTGGCGAGGACGAACGTGTCGTTGAGCATCAGCAGCGCCTGCGGGGCGACCGTCGTCGTCCGCCGCAGCTCGCAGTTGGGCTTCATCTCCGGTTGGTCGAAGGTCTCGAGGACGGTGACCGGTTCGGTGCGCCGGGATTGGAGATAGAGCGAGCGGCGGAAGTCGTCCGCCCCCAGGCTCACCACGCGAACGACGTCACCGTTGGCATCCTTCTCCTCGCGGCCGACGACGATCCGGCCGACCGGATCCTTGGCGATCCCCACCGGCACGCCCCCGCCGCCGTTCACGAGTTGGCCTGCAGCGCCGAGGACAGCATCGCGGAAGCTCTCGGCATCGAGTCGGCGCGGGGAAAAGCGAGCGAGGAGACGGTTGTCGGGATCGATCGCCCGCGCAGCCTCACTCGTGCTCCCTTGCCGGTAGACGGCGCTGGTCACGATCAGCCGGTGGAGGGGCTTCAGCTTCCAGCCCCCTTCCATGAAGGTGGCGGCGAGCCAGTCGAGGAG
>JBAWVV010000441.1:0-3523 GCA_037147115.1 Planctomycetia bacterium
CGACATGGCGCGCGACCAGATCGCCGTCATGCAGGGGCGGCTGCGGATGCAGGTGGGCCTCTACCTGCGGGAGCTTGCCAAAGGGACGCCCGAGCAGGATCTGACGTCGGCGTTCCTCTCCTTCCGCACCGACGACGTCCGCCCGCATGTCCTCAATCGTTGGCGGACCTACCTGGCAACCATGCCCGCCGACGATCCGGTCTTCGGCCCCTGGGTCAGGCTCCGCGATCTCCCCGCCGCCGATGTCCAGCCGCGGTGCGTCGAGATCGTCGCCGCGCTCACAGCCGAGAACGGCGACCCGGCGGCCGCGGCCGCGAGGAACGGCCTCGGAGAAGAGACGCCGAAGTGGAATCCACTCGTTCTTGCAAGCTTGGCGGAGCGGAATCCGGCCACGCTCGCCGACGTCGCCGATGTCTACGGGGCCGTCTTCGCCACCGCGCAGCGGGAGTGGCTCGGGGGCCTCGCCGCGTCGGCGGAAGAGGGCGTCGGGGAGGGGATCGTCACCGACGAGGATCCCCGGCACGTCGTCGTCAACAGTCCGATCCGCCGCCAATTGCGGCACCATCTCTTCGCCCCCGGCACGCCGACGGCGGTCGACGACACGCTCGCCAAGACCCTTCTCAACCGCACCGTCCAAGACACGCTCTCCGGGAAGGCCGGCGCGATCCACGAGCTCCATCTCGGCGCCCCCGGCTCCCCCCCGCGGGCGATGACGCTCGAGGAGCAGGCCGATGCGCCGGCCACCCGGCTGCTCGTGCGTGGCAATCCGCTCAACCGCGGCCCCGTTGTCGAGGCCCGATTCCCGGTGGTGCTGTCGGCGCCCGATGCGGCGCCGTTTCCGTCAGGCCAGCGCCGTCTCGGTCTCGCCGCGGCCCTCGTCTCCCCCGCCAACCCCCTCGTCCGGCGCGTGATTGTTAACTGGGCGTGGCAGCACCACTTCGGCGAAGGGCTCGTGCGCACCCCCGACGACTTCGGGACCCGTGGCCGTCCACCCACCCACCCCGAGCTCCTCGACCACCTCGCCGAGACCTTCCGCGACGACGGCTGGTCGCTGAAGTCGCTCCATCGCCGGATCATGCTCTCCGACGCCTACCGCACCGCAGCGGTTGAAAACGCCGTGGCCCGGCAGGCCGATCCCGACGATGAACTGCTCTGGCGGATGCCGCGCCGCAGGCTCGACATGGAATCGATGCGCGATGCGATGCTCGCCGTCTCGGGGGAGCTCGACCCCACGCCGGGTGGCCCGCCGGTCGACCTCGCGGCGAACCCGATCGTTCCCAGACGGACGGTTTATGGCTTCGTCAACCGCGACATTCTCTCCCCCCTTTCCGGGACGTTCGACGGCGCCAATCCCGCCGCCTGCACCGCCCGTCGGCCCGACACCACGATCCCACAGCAAGCGCTCTTCGCCCTCAATTCCAACTTCATCCAGGACCGCGCCGTGGCCTTCGCCGCCGCGGGCCTGCGGGCCGCGCCGGCCGACGAAGCCGGGCGGGTTTCCTGGATGGTCCGCCGCGCGTTCTCGCGTTCCCCCTCGGCGGTGGAGACGGCCGCGGCGATCGACTTCGTCCACACTCAGGCCGCCTCCCTCGAGTCGGGGCTTGCGGCCGAGATCCCCTGGCAGCGCCTCGCCCATGTTCTCCTCGCCGCCAACGAGTTTCATTTCGTCGATTGACTGTCGCTGAACAAAGTCCTCTGCCCCGGGCGAATCATCGCTCCTTTGTCATCACGAGCCACCGGACGTCATTCCCATGCACGTTTCCCGTCGCGGTTTCCTCCGCTCCAGCGGCATGGGCTTTGGGTCGCTAGCCCTGGCCGGGCTGTTGGCTCGCGACGGTGTCGGCAGCGCCCTCCCCACCCACTTCCCTGCCCGGGCGAAGCGGGTGATCCACGTGTTCTTGAACGGCGGCATGTCGCAGGTTGACACGTTCGACCCGAAGCCAGAGCTCCAGGCCCGTGGCGGCCAAACGCTCCCCTACGACAACCTCCAGACCGAGCGAAAGACCGGCGTGGCCCTCCCCTCCCCGTTCACCTTCGCCAAGCACGGCCAGAGCGGCATCCCAATCAGCGATCTCTTTCCCAACCTTGCCCGCCACGCCGACGAGCTCGCCGTTATCCGTTCGATGCATGTCGAGCTTCCCAACCATGAGATGTCGCTGATGCTCATGAACACCGGCCACATGCGGCAGGTGCGCCCCAGCTTCGGCTCCTGGCTGACCTGGGGCATGGGGCAGGAGAACGACAACCTCCCCGGCTTTATCGCGCTCGTGCCCGGCGGAATGCCGGTCGGGGGGGCGGGCAACTGGCGGAGCGCCTTCCTCCCGGGGGCCTTCCAGGGAACGCACGTCGACACCTCGAAGACCGACCCCCGCGAGCTCATCGACCACATCCGCAATCCGCGCCTTGGCCCCGACCGCCAGCAGGAGCAGTTCGACCTCCTCCGCGCGCTCAATGCCAGCCATCTCGACCAGCGCCCCGGCGAGGCGGCGATCGAGGCGCGGATCCGCTCCTTCGAGCTCGCTTACCGGATGCAGCTCGAAGCGACCGATGCCTTCGACGTCCGCCAGGAGCCGGCCCACGTCCTGAAGATGTACGGCGAGGGGCCGCAGAACCGGCAGCTCCTCATGGCGCGGAGGCTCGTCGAACGGGGCGTGCGCTTCGTGCAGACCTGGCACGGCAGCATGCAGCCGTGGGACAGCCACTCGAACATCCGCGACGAGCACCGCAAGGTGGCGGGGGAGTGCGATCAGGGGCTGGCGGCCCTGCTCAGCGATCTCAAGGACCGTGGCATGCTCGACAGCACGCTCGTGCTCTGCACGGGGGAGTTCGGCCGGACACCGAGCGTCGAGATGGGGCAGAACGGCGCCGGCGCCTCCCAGGGGCGCGATCACAACCACTGGGGCTTCTCCCTGTGGATGGCCGGGGGCGGGGTGAAGGGGGGCACGATCCACGGGGCCACCGACGACTTCGGCTTCAAGGCGGTGGAAAACCCCGTTTCGGCACACGATCTTCACGCCACGATGCTCCATCTCCTCGGGTTCGACCACACCCGACTCACCTACCGCTATGCTGGCCGCGACTACCGCCTCACCGACCTCGAAGGGGAGGTCGTCCGACCGGTGCTCGCCTGATCGTCCCGGAGTCCACCATGGCCCTCTCCATCGAAGTCGCCAACGGCGCCGTGCGGACAGAGTTTGAGCATCCTTCCGGACCGCTGGAGTTCGGCCGGGGGCCACAGCGGGATATCCCCCGCTGCGTGATCGCCGGCGACCAGTCGGTGTCGCGTGACCAGTTGCGGATCGAGCCACTCGCCGACGGCCGCCTTCGGCTCGAGAACTTGAGCGCCAACACGCCGGTGGTCGTCGAGGGCCAGAGCGACCCGATCATCCATCTCCAGGGCCGCGACATCGCCCTGCCAGCCGCGGTGACCGTGGGACGAACGCGGATCGTGTTCCGCCTCGCGGGGGTGCCCGCAGCGGTCGCTCCGCAACCACACCCTCAAGCCCCGGCCCCACCGCCACCC
>JBAWVV010000442.1:0-3521 GCA_037147115.1 Planctomycetia bacterium
CACCACGCCCCCCGATTTCTCCCCCGGCCTCGTCATCCCGATCCCGGCACCCCGGGGAGTGACGTTCGATCTCGACGGCCTTCTGGTAAACACCGAGGAGCTCTATCAGGACGTCGGCACCGAGTTGCTCCGGCGCCGTGGCAAACCTTTCGAGCCGGAGCTCCTCGACCGGCTGATGGGGCGGCCGCAGCAGGTGTCGCTGCGGATCATGATCGACTGGCATGGGCTGGATGACACCATCGAGGCCCTCGCTGCCGAGACGAAGGAGATCTTCACCTCTTTTCTCGATTCCCGGCTCGCACCGATGCCCGGTGCGGAGTCGCTCCTCGACAGCCTGGCGGCAGCCGAGATCCCGTTCGGCGTCGCCACCAGCAGCGGCCCCGACTTCGCCCACGACGTGCTCGGCCGCGTCGGCTTCCTCGACCGAATGGGATTCGTGCTCACCTGCGAGGATGTCCGCGAAGGGAAGCCCCATCCTGAGATCTACCTCGCCGCGGCCAGCCGGCTGGGGGTGATCCCCCGGCAGATGCTCGTCCTCGAGGATTCCCACAACGGCTGCAGGGCGGCGGTGGCTGCCGGGGCGGTCGCCGTGGCGGTACCCGGAGGGCACAGCCACCGTCACGCCTTCGACGGGGCGGCGTTTGTCGCCACATCGCTCGCCGATCGGCGGATCTTCGCCGCGCTCGACCTTCCTCCGCCGCACGGCTGAGCGGACGGTCAGTCGATAGAGATGCCGAGCCGGTCGGCCTGGATTCGCAGGGCCCGCTGGAAGGCCGGGAAGGGATACGTCCGCCCCCGACGGATCGCCCACAGGAAGGTCGAGTCGACCACCTTCGCCGGCAGTTGACCCACGCGGACCATCTCGGCGACCCGCTCCACGAACTCGACATCCTCCGGGCGGCGGGCCTTCAGGCCGGTGGTGAGGCGGCTTTCGAGGGTCAGCGCCGGTTTTTCTTCATCGGTGGCGGGAGCGACGTCTTCGGCCCGGGCCTTGATGGCCGGCATAGGGCCTGAGAGAACGCCGGCCACGGAAGCGGCGAAAAGCAGAGAGCGCATGGATTCTTTCCCGGGCCGGGATTGGCCGGGGAGGGAGTAGGTCGCCAGGCCGCAGCGCGTCAAGAGAGGCTGGGGGGACGATCGTTCCGGCCGCCGTCAGGTTCCGGCGGTGAAGCGGACGACGGCATACGACTTCTTCCCAGATCGCAGCACGAGGGTGCTGCCGCCGGCCAGATCGGCCGCGGAGAGGCGGTGGCCGACATCGGCCATCCGCCGGTTGTTGACGTACGCCCCCCCTTGCTGGATCGTCTGCCGGGCCTTCGAGTTCGTCGCCGCTAGGTTCGTCCGCACCAGGGCGTCGATGAGCATCAGCCCCTCACCATCGAGCGACGAGCGGGGGAACTCACAGCTCGGCACGTCGGCGAAGATCTCGGCCAGCTGTGCGTCATCGAGGCCGTCGATCTCGGCCCCAAAAAATATTGCCGTCGCGGTCCGCGCCGCCGTCAGTCCGCCTTCGCCGTGGACGAGCTGGGTGAGCTCCTCGGCAAGCCGTTTCTGGGTTTCCCGGGCTGCTGGGTTGGCGGTCCGGGCCTCGTCGAATGCGTGCCATTCCCCGGGAGAAGCCTCCGTGAGCCGTCGCAGGCAGCGACCGGCGTCGTCGTCGTCGAGGTTGATCCAATACTGGTAGAAGCGGTAGGGGCTGGTCCGTTTCGGGTCGAGCCAGATCGCCCCCGATGCCGTCTTTCCCATCTTCGTGCCGTCCGACTTCGTCAGCAGCGGGCAGGTGATCCCATGGAGCTCGCGCGACCGCAGCCGGCGTCCCAGATCGATCCCCGCGGTGATGTTTCCCCACTGGTCGCTCCCCCCGATCTGCAGGCGGCAGTCGAGGGCGTCGGAGAGGTGAACGAAGTCCCAGGCCTGGAGGAGCATGTAGCTGAACTCGGTGTACGACAGCCCGCCGTCACGCTCGAGCCGGCTCTTCACTGAATCCTTGGCGATCATCTGCGACAGCGGCACATGCTTGCCGACATCGCGGAGAAACTCGAGATAGCCGACGCCGCGCATCCAATCGCCGTTGTTGACGACATGGACCCGCTGCCCGGCCGACTCGAGGATCCCGCGAATCTGCCGCTCGACACCGGCCACGTTGGCGGCCAGTTCCGCCGGCGAGAGGAGGTTGCGCTCCTCGCTGCGGCCACTCGGGTCGCCGATCATCCCGGTCGCGCCGCCGACGAGGGCCACCGGCTCATGCCCGGCCGCTGCCACGCGGCGGAGGAGGACGAGTGCCACCAGATGCCCGACATGGAGACTGTCGGCCGTGGGATCGAAACCGGCGTAGACACGGCGCCCCGGGGGGGCGAGCCAGGCCCGTAGGGCGGCGGCGTCGGTCGACTGGTGGACGAGGCCGCGGGCCTCGAAATCGGAGAGCAGATCGGTGGCCATCGTGGGCTCCTCGGGGGACGGCTACCGCCACATTCCGTCGTCGGCGAAGGGATGGTTGGGGCCGGAGAGCTTCGGCTTCGGCATCGCCTTGAGGGCCTGTTCGGCGAGGCGGAGGTCCTCGCGCGACGTGATCTTGAGGTTGATCGGCGAGCCGCGGACGACGGTCACCTTCTGCCCGACCGATTCGACGAGCTGCGCCTCGTCGGTCGATTGGTTGCCGGGATTCATGGCGAAGGCCTTCTCGAGGACTTGCCGGGAGAAGACCTGCGGTGTCTGGGCCTCCCACAGGCCGGTCCGATCGACCGTCTCGAGGATCGTGCCGTCCGGCCCCACGCGCTTCAGGGTCCCGACGACCGGGATGGCGAGGATCGCTGCCCCGGTCCGGGCACCGGCCGCAAACACGGCATCGATCCAAGGGGCCGCGATGCAGGGCCTGGCGGCATCATGGATCGCGACGGTGTCGATCGCCGGAGAGAGCTTTGCCAGCCCGTTCCGCACCGACTCACCCCGCTGAGATCCCCCTTCGGCGAGGGTGATTCCCATGAAGGCGAGATTGGCGGCGAACTTCTCGACGAAGGCCTCGCGGTCCTCCTGCGCTACCACGATCACGACCTGCTTGACATCGCCACGCTCGAGAAACTTCTCCGCCGCGTGAAGCCAGACAGGCCGTCCCGCCAGCGGCGCGAACGGTTTCTTGTAGTTGGTGTCCTGGAAGCGGCTGCTCTGGCCGGCCGCGGCGAGGATCACTCCGTAGGTGGGCATGGGATGACAACCGTCAGCGCGACGTATCGGCCTCGCTGCCGGCGATCGCCGAGTCCATCAGGAATCGCACCACAGCCTTGGCGGCAGGCTTGTCCTTGATCCACACGGCAAAGGCTTCACCGCGACTGGCATAGAGGTCATGGAGCCAAGCCGGGGCCTCGGTCTTGAGCCAGGCACGGAACAGGAGCCAGCGCGGGTTCTCGTCGCCATAGACCTCACGGGCCACCCAGCACATGCCACCACCACCCATCCCCATGCCACCGCCACCCATGCCGCCAGCGCCGGACTCATCCTTTGGCGCTTCAGCGATCATCGCTTCG
>JBAWVV010000443.1:0-3516 GCA_037147115.1 Planctomycetia bacterium
CCGCTCGCCCAGGACTACGCGCCGGTGCTCGGGCAACTCGCGGAGGAGTTCGCTGACGAAGGGCAGCAATCCGAGCCGGCAGCTGCCTTGCCGCGACGGCAGCCACCTTCCCCGCGCCCTCATTTCGATTCCCGCCCGGTTCCAACTTGTCGCGATTGAGGCGCAGGTGCCGTCGCGGGATCCGGGGGTGTGACGAGTCGTCGGTGCGGAAAATTGTGCAAAGTGTCTTGCGCGATGCGCGTGGTCCGTTGCGCTTTCTGCGTGTGGTGCTTGCGATGTGGGCTGAAAAATCGAAGGGAAAAAGTGATCTGGCGGCCGTGGCTGGTGGCAACTTCGCGAAACTTTTGGCAGGGCCTTGACAGGGCCTTGGATTGGCCTTGACATGGAGTGTTGGTGTGGTCTGTTGCGGCGAGAGGGCTGTGTTTGCGGTCCTCCGTGGAATGCCTATCTGCTTACCGAAAGGACGATCGTATGCCGTACTTTTCTTTGAAAGCCTTTTCCCTTTGGCTGGCTGTCTTGGCCTGCCTCCCGTTGGGCTCTATCGCCAACGCCGAGCCGCTCCAGTGGGTGACGGTCGGCGACCCAGGGAACACCGCTGATACCGATCCTCCTGGCCGTGGTGCCGTGGCGACTTCATTCCAGATCATGAAGTATGAGTTCACGAACCAGCTTTACACCGAGTTCCTGAACTCTGTCGATTCAAGCGGCACCAATCCCTATTCCGTCTACAACACGAGCATGGGCAGCGACGCCCGTGGCGGGATCACGAACACCGGTTCGACGAACGGCAGCCGCTATGCGGTAAAGACCGACATGGGCGATAAGCCGGTGAACTACGTGAATTGGTTCGATGCGGCACGAGTGTCCAACTGGTATCAGAACGGTGCCACGGGCTCGTCGAGCACAGAGACAGGGGCGTACACGCTCGTCGGTGGCCAGACCAGCGGCACGGCCCCGGCGGTCAACTCGGGGGCGACGTTCTACGTCCCAACGCAAGACCAGTGGTACAAGGCGGCCTACTACAAGGGCGGAGGCACGAGCGCGGGCTATTGGAATTTCGCCACGCAGAGTGATTCGGACCCGACGGCGGTGACGGCGGGTTCGACAGGCATCGGCTCTGCTGGCAGCACTGGCAACTTCGCGAACTACAACCAAGGCGCTGACTGGAATAGCCAAGATGGCAACGTGACGACAGTGGGGACCAACGGCGGCGCGAGCGCCTACGGGGCCTTTGACATGAGCGGCAACCTGTTTGAATGGAACGATCTCACAGGTGGTGCCGGCTCGTCTCGTGGGCTGCGGGGCGGCGGTTGGAGCAGCGATGCGTTCGCTCTGTCGTCCTCCAGCAGCTACTCGTTCGACCCGTCGTACGAGTACAGCTTCATCGGTTTTCGGCTCGCAAGTCCGGTCAGCGGCCCCGTCGTCCCCGAGATCGACCCGAACGGTCTGAGTGCAGCGTTGGGGCTGATCGCCGCTGGACTGGGATTACTGGAACGACGGCGGTACGGCCGCTGACGGTTCCCTTTGGGCTTTTGTCCTTTATCCCTTTGATGCCCCTGATCCCTTTGTCTCCTTTGCTAGCGGCCTAGCAGCGGCAAGAGCGTGTGCCCCGGCAGGAAGCGGTCTTCCTGCCGGGGCATCGCTTCGGCTCTAAGCCGGAGCGATGCCTCGCGAATATTTTTGGGATCTGCCATAGTGGCAGGTTGGTTTATATGGCCCGGGCAGTGAAGCAACCCGTCGTGCTCATGAAGTGGTACCGGGTCGTGTCGTGGATGCTCGACCGGGTCGATCACTTTCCGAAGAACCAGCGATTCGTGTTCGGTCAGCGGCTGGCGGAGCGATCGATCCACGTGCTCGAGTTACTTGTGGAAGCGACGTGGTCGCAAGATAAGACGGCCCTCTTGGCACAGGCCAACCGCGAGATGGAGGTGCTGCGTTGGCTCGTGCGACTGGCCCACGACCGCAAGATTCTCACGGCCAAGCAGTATGAGGCGGCCGCGGAGGGCATCTACGAGTGCGGCCGGATGGTGGGCGGCTGGCAGAAAGACTCCGCCCGGCGCGCCCCCCAAGCCCCGTCCCGCGGGACAGCCAAGCGCGATCCGGAGAATCCCTGATGCGTCGCCGGCGGTATGGAGATCTCTTCGAGCAGGTCGCGTCGCTCGGGAATCTGTTTGCCGCTGCCAAGAAGGCGCTCCGCGGCCGGGGACTCAAAATGCCGGCGGTGGCGTTTGCCGCCGACCTCGAAACGGAAGTCGTGTCGCTCTCTCATGAACTCCGTGGCGGATCGTACCGCCCGGGGGCGTATCACTACTTCGAGATTTTCGAGCCCAAGCGGCGGGTCGTGGCGGCGGCGCCCTTCCGCGACCGGGTGGTGCATCATGCGATCTGCCGAGTGATCGAGCCGATCTGGGAGCGGCGCTTCATCTCGGAGAGTTACGCCTGTCGCCCCGGCAAAGGGACGCATGCTGGAATGCGACGGGCGCTGTCACTTGCCAAGACCCATCCGTGGGCCTTGTGCTGCGACATCCAGCGATACTTCCCTTCGATCAGCCAGGGTGGGCTCCTGAACACGATCTGCCGGGTGATTGCCGACCCGCAACTGATCGACCTCGTGCGACTGATTCTCGAGAGCCATGCCGAGAATGAAGTGCGGGAGCATTTCAGACCCGGAGCGTTGCCGGGCCGGGGCCTTCCCATTGGTAACCTTACAAGCCAGTTCTTTGCCAACGTGATGCTCGACCCCTTCGATCATTTCGTGACCGAGGTGGTGCGGCCCGGCGGCTACGTTCGGTACATGGACGATTTTCTCCTCTTCGGCGAGTCTCGGGACCAACTCCGCGAGATGGGCAAACAGGCGCGGGAGCGGCTGGCCAGCCTCGAACTGCAGATTCATCCCGATAAGTACCGGCTCGTTCGGACCCGCGATGGAGTCGACTTCGTCGGCTTCAGAGTCTTTGCCGACGGTGGCATTCGGCTCCGGGAAAAGAGCCTGAAAAACTTCCGCCGCCGCTACCGCCGGCTGCTTGCTGGTGTGCGAAGCCGCCGCACGAAGCCCGCGGCCGTGACGGCGAGCGTGAAGAGTTGGGTGGCCCACGCCGGGCACGCCCACAGCGAACCACTTCGGACCGCCCTGCTCGGCCGCCCCCGCAGGGCGGGTCAAGCGGTCGCCAAGCAGGCGGACCGGGGTGGAGGGAGGGCGGAGGCATAACCGGCTCGTCTCGTGGGCTGCGGGGCGGCAATTGGAACAACAATGCGTTCAATCTGTCGTCCTCCAACAGCAACTCGAACGACCCGTCGAACGAGAACAACAACATCGGTTTTCGGCTCGCAAGCCCCTGCAGGCTGATATGGGCCCGATCTGGCGGGGTCCGGTGAAAGTTCTCCGGGTGCCCCGTCAGCAGTGCCTCGTGTCAGGGACTACTCCGCCTCTTCCTGTGCGGCCGAATGTCTGCCTTCGGGCGGCAGTCGGCCGGACGAAGCCTGATGCCGCCACCGCGGCCCGACGGGTCGTGGCCA
>JBAWVV010000444.1:0-3515 GCA_037147115.1 Planctomycetia bacterium
ACGAGTGCGCGCGAATTGACCAGCGACCTGTTCGCCCGCCAGGCCGCCGACCCGAAAGCGGCCGACGCGCGGGCGAAGTTCTTCGCGGCGCGGCTCAACGTCGTCCGCTGTCGCCTCGCCCTCCTGGCGAAGCCCGGGCAGGACCGGGCCAAGCTTCTCCAGATGGCGTTCAACGATGTCTCCGTCACCTACCGCCTCTATCCCGACCTCGGCGGTGACTCGTTCCGGGCACAGTTTGATGCCCTGCTGAAACAGATCCAAAAGGAACGCGGCGAGACGAGCCCCCGCGGGCTCGCCGAGCTCGACGAAACCCCTGTCGCCGCCTCATGACGCCCGCCCGCTCGACCAGGAATGCCCCAGCCATGCCGACGTCCATCCGCCGGGGAGCGATCCCCGCCCCGTGGTTCCTCCCTGTTCTCCTCGTCGGGTTCCTTCTTGCCGGGGGCGAGGCCGCCGCGCAGACGGCCGATCGGGTGGTGACGACCGCCGGCACGCTCTCTGGCCGTGTCACGGCGACGGACGCCAATGAGGTGCAGCTTGAGGATCGTTCGGGAGAAACCAAGAAGATCCCCGTCGACCAGATCCGGGAAGTGCAGTTTGGCAACGAGCCTGCGGAGCTGAAGTCGGCCCGCTCGATGCTGCTCCGCGGTCGGGCGGCCGACGCGCTCGAGGAATTGGCCAAGATCGGTGCGAACGATCTCGACGGCGCCGAACAGATCCTCCTCGACGAGGTCGAGTATGTGCGGGCGGCGGCGACTGCCCGCGTGGCGCTGGCCGCCGGGGGTGATCCCCGTGAGCCGGGGAAGCTCGTGGCCGATTTCGTGGCGAAGCACCCGGAGAGCCACCACGCCTATGACATGCAGGAGCTTCTGGGGGACCTCCTCGCGAGGGCCGGGAGGATCGACAACGCGCTGGCCGCGTTTGGGCAACTCGCGAAGGGGCCGCCGGCCTTCAAGGTCCGGGCGGCATCGGCCAAGGCGGCGATGCTCCTCGATCAGGGAAAATATGCCGAGGCACTGGGCGAATACGATGCGGCAGTGCAGATTCGCACCACCGACGAAGCCAGCGCCGCCCAGAAGCGTGCGGCCGAGCTGGGGCGGGCCCGTTGTCTGGCCCAACTCGGCAAGCCCGATGAGGCGATCACGCTCGTCCAGTCGGTGATCCAGCAGGCCGATCCGGAGGACGGGGAGGTTCTCGGCCGGGCCTACAATGCCCTCGGTCAGGCCTATCGGGCCGTGGCGGGGAAGGAGCAGGATGCCCTGATTGCATTTCTGACCGTCGATCTCGTCTACAACAAGGCCCCCGAGAACCACGCCGAAGCCCTCTACCACCTCGTTGAGCTGTGGGAAAAAGCGGCCAATCCGGAGCGCTCCCGGGAGGCTCGATCGACGCTCGAAACGAGCTATCCTGGGTCGCGGTGGGCGAAGAAACTTACGGCGGCGAAGACATGATCGAAGGGGGGCGGGGGGCGCGTTCTGGCACCCCGGCTTGAGGCGACGAACCCGGGTGACGTACGATCCATGGGGCCTTGGACCGTGGGCGGCTTCCGGAGTCACCGGACGGTCGGTGGAATCGGGGATCGGGTGTGAGGGGATCGGTCGGATCGACGTTTTAGGAGACGAGCATGCAGTCGGCTGCGATCGAAGCGGTGAGTGGCAACGGCGGCGGCACGGCGCCGCTCCCTGGGGTCGGGCCGACGCTCCTCCGGGGCCTCCGTACGGCGCTGTCGCGGGCGGCGCTGGCCGTGGCGCTCTTCTTGCCGTCGGCGGCGGCCATCGGGCCCGTTCTCTCCCCGACCGTGGCCGTCGCCCAGGACGATCTCGCCGACGAGGAGGGGGCACCGGCCGAGGGGGAGAGCATGCTCTCCTTCTACTACAACGCGCTCGGTCTGCGGTATGTGATCATCTTTCTCCTCCTCTCGTTTGCCCTCGTCGCGCTGTTGGTGATGTGCTTCCTCCAGATCCGCCGCGAGGCGCTGATGCCGAAGGCACTCCGCGACGGTTTTGAAGCGCACCTGGAGGCCAAGGAATTCCAGGAAGCCTACGATCTGGCCAAGGCCGATGACTCCTATCTCGGCCACGTGCTCGCGGCCGGCATGGGCAAACTCCAGTCCGGCCATCCCGCCGCCGTGGAGGCGATGCAGGAAGCGGAGGACGATGAGGCGATGAAACTCGAGCACAAGATCAGTTACGTGTCGTTGATCGGGGCGCTGGCGCCGATGTTCGGCCTCCTCGGGACGGTTGACGGGATGGTCGGGGCGTTCATGGTGATCGCCAAGTCGGCGACGGCCCCCAAGCCGTCGGAGTTGGCCATCGGCATCTCCCAGGCGCTGATCACGACGCTCATCGGGCTGTGGCTTGCAATCCCGGCCATCGCCTGCTTCTCGCTGTTCAAGAACTGGCTCCAGAAGCTCAACGGTGAGGTTGCCGAAGAGTCGGAGAGGCTGATGTCGCGCTTCCAGACGATGGGCGTCAAGAAGTGACGAGTGGCTCTCCTTCCCCGTAGCAGGTCTTCCCCGGAGCGATTCGACCCATGGCCAAACGCAACGGCGGTCCGTCGAACACCGAGATCGACATGACTCCGATGATCGATATGACGTTTCAGTTGATCACGTTCTTCATGTTCGTGATGAACTTCTCGGAGGCGGAGCAGGATGACCGCATCCAGTTGCCGTCGAGCCAGCTTGCGAAGCCGGCCGAAGGGGTCATCGAGAAGCCAATCACGCTCCAACTCACGAATGCCGGCTCGGTGATCTACGCCGGCGAGCTCGTCGCCGTCCGCGACATCGGGGCCTACCTGGAACGCGAAAAGACGGTGATGATCGACGAGAATCGGGAGCCGAATTCGGCGACGATCATCGTCCGGGCCGACGGCCGGGCGCAGACGGGGGAGGTGCAGGACATCATCCGCATCTGCCAGGAGAAGGGGTTTGAACGGTTCGCCCTCCGGGCACAGTACGACGACAGGCGGTGAACCAATGGCACGCAGATCCAGCTCTGGATTGACCGACAAAGTCGAGATCAACATGACGCCGATGATCGACGTCGTCTTCCAGTTGATGTCGTTTTTCATGTGCACCCTGAAGGTCGTCTCCCCGGAGGGGGATTTCGATATCCGCATGCCGATCGCGGCGGCGGCGGCGGCGGCCCCGGACGACCAGCAGGTGCCGCCGGTCCGGGTGAAGCTCTCGGCCGCGCCCGACGGAAGCCTCGCTGCGATCGCGATGAACGGCACCCCCGTCGCCGACTTCGACGAGCTCCGCAAGCGGATCATCGGGCTGGTCGGGGCCGACAGCGGCCCTAACTCGCTCGCCGAAAAGACGGAGGTCGAGTTCGACGCCGACTACGCCCTCAAATACGCCAACGTCGTTAAGGCGATCACGGCCGTGTCGGGGAAGGTGGAGAACGGCCAGGTGGTGGAGTTGATCCGGAAGATCAAGTTCACGCCGCCGAAGAAGGGCTGATGTCGGGTGTCGCCCCGATGGCACTTTGTGGGTGGTGAGCCCTGTGGGTGGT
>JBAWVV010000445.1:0-3515 GCA_037147115.1 Planctomycetia bacterium
TGCCGTGCATTCGTGGGCTTCGTATTCCCGTGGCCACCGTCGTCGGCATGGTGGCAGAGGGGATGACACCCGACGAGATCCTCCGGGATTTCCCAGACATTGAAGCAGAGGATATCCGTGCGGCGCTGCTTTAAGCCG
Organism: Planctomycetia bacterium; assembly: GCA_037147115.1. GTDB lineage: Bacteria > Planctomycetota > Planctomycetia > Pirellulales > UBA1268 > QWOP01. The sequence continues at coordinate 139 of JBAWVV010000445.1, forward strand.
CGGAGGATGCCTGATGGGCCCCGTTCACTACCATGCGAGCAACTTCCCGCCGCGCGATATCGACTGGAAGCGACTCGTCCCGCGGCTGAATCCCACGGCGACGGCTGTTGCCCGCTACGACGGCATGCTGGCGGCGGTGCCGAATCCCGCCATCCTCCTTTCGCCGCTCACCACCCAGGAGGCGGTGCTCTCCTCGAAGATCGAGGGGACACAGGCCACGATGGGGGAGGTGCTCGAGTTCGAAGCGGGGGGCGAGGCGCGGTCGGCGGAACGGCGGGAGGACATCCGCGAGATCCAGAACTACCGCTCTGCGATGCGGAAGTCGGCCACGAGCCTGAAAAGCATGCCCCTTTGCGGCAGGATCCTTCTTGAGGCGCATCGGGCCCTGCTCGCGAGCGTCCGCGGTCAGTCGAAGACCCCAGGTGCCTACCGCAAGGTGGCGAATTGGATCGGCCGCGAAGGAAGTACCATCGAGACGGCCCGATTCGTGCCCCCTTCGCCTGATCGGATCGGCGATCTGATGGCCGCCTGGGAGCGCTATGCGCATGCGGAGGTCGAGGATCGGCTCGTGCAGGTAGCCATCCTCCATGCGGAGTTTGAGGCCATCCACCCCTTCGCTGACGGCAACGGACGCCTCGGGCGGATGATCGTGCCCCTCCATCTCTGGCAGACCAAACAGATCAGCAAGCCGATGTTTTACGTCAGCGCCTATTTGGAGGCCCGGCGCGAGGCCTACTACGACCGGCTCCTGGCCGTGTCACGGGACGGCGACTGGACCGGATGGTGCGAGTTCTTCCTCGACGGGCTCAAGGCCCAAGCCGAGGAAAACACGAAGAAGACAAAGGCGATTCTCGATCTCCACACCGCCATGCCGGATCGGCTGGCCGAGGTGACACGCTCGCAGCACGCGAGCAAAGCGCTTGCCTGGATCTTCCACAAACCGGTCTTCCGAGGCTCCGATTTCGTCAGGGACTCCAAGATCCCGAGGCCTACGGCACACCGATTTCTCTCTGTTCTCCGCGAGGCCAAGGTGCTCAAAGAACTCAAGCCGGCCCGCGGCCAGCAGACGGCCGTGTTTGCGTTTCCCGAGCTCGTCAACATCGTCGAGGGAAAGAAGGTTTTTTGACCAGGCTCTTTTGTGTCTCACTTTTACCCTGATAATGAGACGCAAATCGATTTGTCGTCAACAAGTGAGACACAACGTTCCGGAGCCCTCCTCGATGGCCCGCGGATTCCCGAAAAAAGCCGTCTGCCCCCGCACGGTTCCGCCGGCTTCGGGTCGAACTGGCGAAGCGGGCCCGGGCTCTGTCAACGTCGACGGTTTCAGCGAGCGGGACGACTCCCACTCCGAATGGCTGCCTCTTGCCGTAACCCTAGTCCCGAAGTGGGCATACGCCAAAGGCGACCGCTCCCCGGCTGTCCGCAGCTCCCACGCCAAGCCGCTGCGAGGGGATGCGAGCGAAGATCGCCGTCTCGGGCCAACCGTGCCGCCCGGCCCCACGGTTGCTCCCCTATCGCGAGGGGGGTGTGATAGGCTGAAGAGAGTGCCGTATTAAGCACCCGCTTTAGGCATCGCCGCCTTGCTCTAAGCCGATGCCCGAGAGCGGTTTGGCTCTGGAATTGGCCAGAGACTCTTCGGCGTGCTAACACGCAGCGTCGGCTGGATCTACGGACCGTATCAATACAAGACCAGCAAGATAGCAACGATGTCCTGCCGACTTCACATACTTGCCATCATCGCCGCACTCGTCACTCTCTTACTCATGGGCGAAGCGACCAGCTTCGCTGCCGATAGCGATCCACCCGCCCGTGTCGACCCGCTTCCGACGACCATCGACGCAACATGCAGGGAGCGGTTCCTGAAGGAGGCCGTGCCGGCGTGGAAACAACTGCGGGAGCGGCTACGCGGGATTGAACTCGATCTCACCTGGGCTGATCACTATCCCGATGACGAAGCGAATCCCGACCCACCACCGACCCTGTCGACGTACTGCATCCTGAAGGATGGTGTCTCGCGACGACACGAACGCGCCTCGAGCATCGAGGTCACGAACAGCCGGTATTCTTTCAGGGTCCGACAGGGCGAGATTCCCATCCTGAAGTATTGCGAACTGTGGCAGCCGGACTCGCCACAGCCGATGGCCGGTTGGTTGGACGACGTCGAATTCATCCTTGCCATGGGCTCAAACATATTTTGTATGCCAATCGCGAAGATGTTGGCGGACGATGATTTCCAGATGACGGGCGCTGATTGCGGCGTGAACAACGCGGGCGACGAAGCGGTGAGGGTCGTCTACCGCTACATGGGAAAGGCATCGGAGGAGGATTTAATGCTCCAGCCGGAAAATGTTTTCTGGGCAGAACTGCTTCCATCGCGGTTTTGGCTCGTTTCGCGGAGCGGCATGACCTCAAGCAAATCGACGCTCTCTCTCCCATGGACGCCGTTCGAAGTTTCCGTGACGACACGCTTTCAGGAGTGGAATGGCACTCCATTGCCGGAGTTATCCCGAATCGAATGGGTGGACCTGCGGAAGAATGTGATCACGCATGTGCGGGAGAATCGATTCGGCCCGCCAAGGGACTGCGTACGACCGATCGGAGAGTTTTTTCTATCCCATTACGGTTTTCCGGAAGATCCCTTGCCGTCCATCGCCGATTCGTGTGAGGTGCCCTAGGGGTTGGCCCGGTGATGCCCGGCCCAAGCCTTCACTGTCCGGCGGTGATCGCTGACGAACCACAAATCGACATATTGGCACCGCCTTAACAAAGACGGACCGTAGAAATACGAAGTCGGCCAACAATCAGGGAGCAGGCTGTGTCGCGCAAGTACTTGCTCCGACTATTCCTGGGTGTGATGTTGCTCGGGGCGTCCGCGGTGGTCCTGGATTTTTTGGTGCAGCGATTGGCCCCATCGAAAGCTGCCTTCGCCGGAACGTGGATCACGGCTTCTCAGCCCGACGGCTTCGCGACGGCCATGCTCTTACGACCGAACGGTACCTGCCGTGTCCGCTGGCTGGACGGTGCCGGCAACGATACGAAGCCCGGGCATCCGCCACGGGAGGGTCGGTGGTGACTCAGGGGAGAGACCCTCTTTGTCGATGCGAGTGTCGAACCCAGTTGGTTCGACTTCAAGACACGTCGGGAAAACGTTGCGCAGGCCTGGCCATTTACCATCCAGGAAGAATCACTCGTTTTCGGAGCGGTGTCCAACACTCCGAAGACGCTGAGCCGGGTGGCGGACGCGTTACCGTGACAGAAGACGATGCAGGGCGGAGCCACGCGGAGCATGTCGCTCGATCATCCGGGATCTGGAGATCAATAGGCAGTGGTCCAAACTACGTTGCCCGAAGTGTCAGGCGAATTACTTACTGGCACGC
>JBAWVV010000446.1:0-3512 GCA_037147115.1 Planctomycetia bacterium
GACGATGCCTGGGGCTGGCTCCCCCCGCCGCTGGTCGGCGAGGGGAACAAAGTCCAGTCCGGCTGGCTCCACAAGTTTCTTCTTAATCCGGCACCGATCAGGCCGGCGGCCGTGCTGCGGATGCCGAAGTTCAACTTCCAGTCCTCCGAAGCGTCGGCACTCGTGAACTACTTCGCCGCCGTCGACGGTGCCGACTATCCGTATGTCTACGATCCCCGTCTCGATGAGAGCTCCGTAACGGTCGCCGAGGCGGCCCACCCGGGGCATCTGGACGGGGCAATGAAGATCGTCACCAACAATAACTACTGCGTGAAATGCCACCTCGTCGGCACCTACGCTCCGCCGGGGAATCCCAAGGCGCTGGCGCCGCAACTCGAGGTCGTTCACGAGCGGCTCCGGCCAGGGTACGTTCACAACTGGATCGCCAACCCGAAGCGCTTCCTCCCCTACACGGGAATGCCGGTCAACATCCCATTCAATAACCCGGTCAGCCAAGACCTTTACCACGGCACGAGTGAGCAGCAGATCGGCGCCCTGACCGATCTTCTCATGCACTACGACCGGTTCGCGAAGCAGAATCTCTCTCTCGAGGCCTATTTCAAGCAGCAACCCCCCGCTGACCCGGCCACCGCGCCCTCCGCAGCGCTCGAGCAGGCGCCGGCAGATCCGATTCCTGGCCCATCCGAAGACCCCGCGCCTACCATTCCAAGCGGAGCCGGCAGCGTGACGCTGCTCGATCCGCAGCAGCCCGCCATCGACCGCACGATCGCGGCCGCCGGCAGTGACTGATCCCCAACACCATCCATTCCGTTCCGCCCCGGAGATTCACGCATGCCCCTTCGCTTCGGAAGAGTCCGAGTCACTCTCGGCGCCTCAGCCACACTGGCCCTGCTCCTCGCCTCCCCGGCCGCCATCGCCGACGACTGGGGGACGATCAAGGGCCGCTTTAAGTTCGGCGGCACGGCCCCGACCGCCGCGGAACTGAAAGCCGACAAGGACATCGAAGTCTGCGGCAAGCACAAACTGCTTAACGAGGAACTCGCCGTCGGTGCCGACGGCGGCATCGGGAATGTCGTCGTCTTCGTGCGCGACAAGGTGGCCAAGGTCCACCCCGATCTCGCCGGCAGCAAGGATGATGTCTTGATGGACAACAAGGACTGCCGCTTCGAACCCCACGTGGCGTTCCTTCAGACCGGACAGACGTTGATCCTCAAGAACTCCGACTCCGTCGGCCACAACAGCAATGTCGCCACCCTCAAGAATCCCCCGTCGAACAGCCTGATCGCCGCCGGCAGCGAGTCGAAGCTGACGTTCAAGGTGGAGGAAGCAATTCCGGCCCAGGTCACCTGCAACATCCACCCGTGGATGAAGGCCTGGGTGCTCATCCGTCCGAACCCGTACGGTGCCATCTCGGCAGCCGATGGCAGCTTCGAGATCAAGAACCTGCCCGCCGGGGATATCGAACTCCAACTGTGGCACGAGAAGGCGGGCTACATCGGCGAGATCAGCGTGAAGGGAAAGGCAGAGAAGATCGCCAAGGGGCGAAAGAAGATCAAGGTTGCCGCCGGCGACAACGACCTCGGGGAGATGGTGCTCGATGCCAACCTGTTCAAGAAGTGAGCGATCGGTCTTGGCCGCAGACGTTTCGGTGGCAGCGCCCCGCCGTGGGCTGCTGCCTTCTCTCGGGCTCGGATTGATCCTCGTCGCGGTCGGGTCAGGCTGCGGTGACAGCCGGGTCCGGCAACCAGTCGTCGATGGCGGCGCCGTCAAAAAACTGCGTACCGAACTCGTATCGTCGAGCGGTATGGCCGAAGGCCAGGAAGCCGAGGGCGTCACCGGCACCGGCTGGGGAACGCTCAAAGGGAGGTTTGTCTTCGCGGGAACCGCGGCCGATGCCAAGGCGCTCGCTGTCGATAAGGACACCGAGGTCTGCTCGAAGGACGGCGGCAAACTCCTCGACCGCTCCCTCCTGGTCGACCCGGCGACAAAAGGGCTGGCCAACGTCGTCGTGTTCGTCCGCAAGTCGAGCCGCGTCAAGGAATCAGCCCCCGCCGATGCTCCTCTCGTCTTCGACCAAAAGCAGTGCGAGTTCATCACGCCGGTGTTTGCCGCCCGGGTCGGTCAAGAGATCGATGTTCACAACAGCGACCCGGTCGGCCACAACACGAACATTTCCGGGACAAGCTTCAATCAGCTGATTCCCGCCGGGAATGGCACGCTCTTTAAGCCAGCAGCCGAAACTGCAATGCCGACGGCGGTGACTTGCAACATCCACCCCTGGATGAAGGCCTACATCGTCTTCCGCAAGGACGGCTACGTCGGCGTCAGTGCCGCCGACGGGTCGTTCACGATCCCCGACCTACCGGCGGGGGAGCTGCTCGAGTTTCAGGTTTGGCACGAACGTTCGACCGGCCCCAACCAGGCGCTGGGCTTGGCCAAGCCCGACTTGAAGTGGACTCCCAAGGGTCGCTTCCAGGTCAAGATCGAAGCCGACGAGGTCAAGGACATCGGTACGCTTGAGGTTCCCGCCGCCGCTCTCGGCGGCTGATCCGAATCTTCCGCCCCCTCTATCCCACAGCCATGAAACCCACCAATCCTGCCGACGTCCGCCATCCCCGGGGCCCGCGCCCGGCGTGGGGCATGAAACTCTTGGTCCTGCTGGTCGTGCTGGTCATGTTCACGGCGAGCGGCTGCGGGGCCACGCCCCCGGCTTGGTTCCGCCTCAACATGGTCGAGGCGACGAAGCAAAAGCTGACGCCGGAGCAGGAGCGTCAGGTGGCGACGGTCATCAGCGCGATGTTCGGCACCCCCGATGATCCGGTCGCCCTCCCCGAGACAGGTCTCGACGAGGCGAAGCTGCGGCTCGCCGCCGGCCCGGTCCGCAGCGACATCGTCGGGCGGAAGAACGGCCTCTACCGCGAGCACTGCGCCCACTGCCACGGCGTCACTGGCGACGCCCTCGGACCGACCGCCGCCTTTCTCAATCCCTATCCCCGCGATTACCGTCCGGGGATCTTCAAGTTCAAGAGCACGGAGCGGGCCGATAAGCCGACCCACGCCGACCTAACGCGGGTTCTGAAGAAGGGGATCCCCGGCACCTCGATGCCCTCCTTCGCGCTGTTGAGCGAAACCCAAATCGACGCTCTCGTCGAGTACGTCAAGTATCTCTCGATCCGCGGCGAGACCGAGATCGGACTGATTCGGGCCATCTTTGAGCTCGACGAGGAAGCGGAGGGGAAGCTCCCCGAAACCCGCGAGTTCCTCGTCGGTGAGAGGCTCGCCGAGGTCGTAGAGAAGTGGAAGGCCGCCGACACCGCCCTCATCGACGTCCCGGAGATGCCGGCCGACATCGATCTCGTTGCGTCGATCGCGAAGGGGCGTGAGCTGTTCTACGGCGACAAGGCGAACTGCGTGAAATGCCATGGCCCGACGGCGCTCGGCGACGGTCAAGCCAACGACTACGACGATTGGAACAAGTACGTCGTTGAATGGACGGCAAAAGAGGTCAACGG
>JBAWVV010000447.1:0-3512 GCA_037147115.1 Planctomycetia bacterium
CTTCGCCCCGGCGGCGGCCGGCGCGTCCTGGCGGGCCTTCTGCCTCCAGCCGTCGGTGGCCCGGGGCTTCGCGGCGCCTCCCTGTGCGGAAGGCTCCGGCGACTGAGCACCTGTCGGGCTGGCCATCAAAGCCCAGGCCGCCACCCAAGCGGCGGTCGTCACGGCGAAGCATCGCCCCTGCGGTAGTATCGTCATGCTGCGGTTCCCCTTCGCAAAACTCCATCGACAGCCCACCCCGTCGGGCTGGAGTGATGCAGCGGAAGGCATTCGGAGCGAGTGAAGGGGCGGAGTCTGCGTCGGGAAAATCACCCTCCCCGCCCGGCAAACCCTGCGTGTCTCCCCCCGCTCCCAACACCGTCCCAACCACAGAAGGGTCGCGGTCGTTCCCTCTCCAGCCCATGGCACCCACCAGCCCCCCTCCCTTCGACGCCTCTCCCGTGCTCGCCGCGCTCCAGGCCCGGGGCCGGCGGGTGGTCATGATCACCGCCGGCGGTGGTTCGGCGGCGATCCCGGCCCTCGTCACGCTTTCCGGCGCCAGCGCGGTCGTCCTCGAGGCGATCGCTCCCTCCGCCCGCGAGGCAACCGATGCGCTCCTCGGCGGAGAGCAAGAGTCGTATGGTTCGTCTCGGACCGCGCGGCGTCTGGCGATGGCCGCCTGGGAGCGTTGCTGCCGGTACGGCGCACCCGGCGACAGCGCCGTGGGCGTCGGGGCAACCGCCGGCCTGGCGACGACCATCCCCAAACGGGGCGACCACCGGATCCACGTCGCGGTCCAGACGCTCAGGGAAACCTCCGTCGCCTCACTGACCCTCGTGAAGGGAGCGCGGACGCGGGCCGAGGAGGAGACGCTCGCCGCGGCACTCGTCCTCGCGCGGCTCGCCGCTGAGCAAGAGGCTGCCTCGACGACCGCGGCCAGGCTCGCTGCGCTGCTTGGGCCTGAGGAGCGGATCATCCTCGAACGGCAACCGGGGCCGATCGCGTGGCAGTCGGTCCTCGCTGGGACATCGGGGAGGGCCCGCTTGGCCGGGGCGGCCGAGAACGAAGCGATCTTCCCCGGCTCATTCGATCCGCTCCACGACGCTCATCGGGCGATGGCCCGGATCGGGGCCCGGATCACCGGGCTGCCGGTGGCCTACGAGCTCTCGATCCGCAACGTCGAAAAGCCTGCGCTCGATTTTGTGGAGATCGCCGCGCGGGCCGATCGGTTCGATGGCGCGGCAGCCTGGCTGACGTCGGCGGCGACCTTCGCCGAGAAGGTAGCGCTGTTTCCGGGGGCTCCGTTCCTCGTCGGCGCCGACACGTTCGTGCGACTCGGCCACCCGCGCTACTCGGGAGGTTCCACCACCGCCGCCACCGAAGCCGTGAGACGGATCGCGACGGCATCGGGAGGGCTGATCGTCTTCGGCCGCGTCCGCGACGGCGTGTTCACTGATCCGGCGCAACTTCTGGCGCCGCCAGCCCTGCGGGCGATCGCCCGGTTCGTGACGGAAGAGGAGTTCCGCGACGACGTATCAAGCACGCTTCTGCGGCGGGCCGAATCGGCGGGGCAGGAGTGACCCTGCGGGCGTCGTCGCCAGGGAACGTCAGGCGGGGTTGCGGGAACGATCGCCGCGGGCGAGGCGGCGGCGGCGACTGGCCAGCATCACATTCCAGAATCCGAGAAAGCCGACGACGCAGGCGAAGACGATGATCGGACGGCGGATGTCGTGGTTGAAGGTCCACGAACCGGCGGCGAGGGTCGTGCCCCAGACCAACACGGCGACCATGATCCAGCGGAGGATCGTTTCGGCCTTAGCGGAGGGGGTCGGATTCGTCATGGCTCCACTATAGGCCCGTGCCCAGCGGCCGCCGATGCCGCCGCACCCGAGGCGCAAAAAAAAGGCCCCCGGAACGGTCCAGATCCCAGGGGGGCGGGGAACCTGAACCGTTTCCGGGAGCGATTGGACGGACGGTTGTCTCGGAGGGGCCAGGAGGGTTTGGTGGGTCCGAGGGGGGCATCCATCCTCCCCGCCGGCTCCACTCATCACTGCCGCGGGGCCGCGTGGCGAACCCCTCGTCAACCTCAAAGCTGGGCGGAAAGTAGGGGAGCGATTTTCAGGGGTCAAGGCCTCTTCCCGTCACAAAACGAAGAATCCACGTTATCCCGGAAACCCTGGGAAATCCCGTGATTTCGCGGGGGTTCCCCAACCGTCGCGGCGATCGGATGGCAAGGCGGCGCGGTCTGGGGGGAAAGCGGTATGCTCTCGCGATGCCCCCGCGGGGGCCGATCCCCCGGCGCTCCCCCTCCGCAGGCCCCGACAGGTTGACCATGGCCACTTCGCCCCAACTGATTTCCCCCACCACCCCTGGCGCCGGAACGCCTCCGACGGCGGCAGCCTGGGGGCAGACCTTCGAGGCCGGGCTGCGGTATGGCGATTTCCTCGAGCGCCACGGCACCCCCGAACAGCGCTCGCGCTGGCAGGGAGTCTATGACCGGGTGGTGCTGACCGCCGACGAGCGGCGGATCCTCGGTGGCTTCGTCCGGCGGATGCCGGTGCTCGTTTTGGCCGGGGCGTGGTGCGGCGACTGCGTCAGTCAGTGCCCGATCTTCCCTCACTTCGCCGCCGCCACGCCGGCGATCGATCTGAAGTTCCTCGATCGCGACGCCCGCCCCGACATCGCCGCCCATCTCAAGGTCTGCGGTGGCCAGCGGGTGCCGACCCTGGCCTTCTTCAGCGAGGACTTCACCCCCGTGCTCGTCTATGGCGAGCGCACGCTCTCGGCCTACCGGGCCTCGGCCGCATCCCAACTCGGCGGCACGTGCCAGACCGGGATCGTGCCCCCGGCAGCCGACGCGCTGGCCGCAGTGACCGGCGACTGGCTCCGCGAATTCGAACGGGTGCAGTTGATCCTGCGGTTGTCGGGTCGACTCCGCCAACTTCATGGCGACTGACGCTTCCTGCGGTCTGCGGAAGCGGCCCCCCGGCCGTCCTGCCCGGCTTCCCCCCGAGGATCGACGCCGCCCTGCGGCCACATGACCATGACGACCCGCGAACGCTGGACGGTCTATCCGCTTCTCTTTCTGGCGATCGGCCTGGCCATGCGGGCCCAGTCGGGCACCCCTGATCTCAATGGCCGTATTCGCTGCGAGATCCTCGACGCTTCAAGCGTCGTCTGCCGGGAGCTCCGGGTGGAGTCGGCCGACGGACCGACGCTCGTCCACCTCGGACGCGTGAAGGGGGGTGGCGGGGGGCGGATCGAGATCCGCGACGCTCGGGGCAACGATTCAATGGCCGTCGGAACACGCTCCGGCCGATCCGAAGGGGGCGTGGAATTTTTCGAACGCGATGGTCACGAGTCGGCGCGACTCACGTCGACCGGCCTCGATGAACCGCCCCCGGACGCCCCCGTGCCCCAAGCCTCTCCGACGGACGAACAACCGGGGGCCGAGGCCACCGACGCCGGAACGTAGGTGTTGTCTTCACGCGCGGCCCGTCATCCCTGACGGCCTCGCTTGCGAACCTCTGGTTCGT
>JBAWVV010000448.1:0-3501 GCA_037147115.1 Planctomycetia bacterium
GACCTCCACCCCATGCCCCGCCCGCTCGTTGTGATCACCGACTTCATCCATCCGCCGCTCGGCCACGAGGAGCGGATCCTCGGCGATCTCGCCGACGTTGTGGCCCTCAACGCCTTCTCCGAGGAGGCGCTCCTGGGGCGGATCGAGCAGGCTGACGCGATCATGATGTATCACTTCCTGTCGATCGGGCGGAAAACGATCGACCGTCTGGAGAAGTGCCGCTTGATCGTCCGCTGCGGGGTCGGCTTCGACAACGTCGACCGGCAGGCGGCGCGGGAGCGGGGGATCGCGGTGGCCAACGTCCCCGACTACGGCACCGAAGAGGTGGCCGATTCGGCGATCGCAATGCTGATGACGATGATGCGCGGCGTCTCCTTCATGAACACCCGCCTCCAGCACCGCCAGGGGCCGTGGATCTACGAGCAGGTGCGGCCGCTCCATCGGCTGCGCGGATTGCGGTTGGGGATCATCGGCTTGGGGCGGATCGCCATGGCGACGGCGCTGCGGGCCAAGGCGCTCGGCTTCGAGGTGTTGTTTCACGATCCGTATGCGGCCGACGGGCTCGACAAGGCGCTTGGGCTTACCCGCTGCGAAACGCTTGAAGAGATGCTGCCGCGCGTCCAGGCGGTGAGCGTCCACTGCCCGCGGACCACCGAAACCCAGGGGCTCATCAATGCCCGGACGCTGGCGCTGTTGCCGCAAGGGGCGTTCCTCGTGAACACGTCACGCGGCGGCTGCGTCGATGCCCGGGCCGTGCTCGATAGCGTGAACTCGGAGCACCTCCGTGGCGCGGCGCTCGACGTCCTCGAGGTGGAGCCGCCGCCGGACGACGACCCGCTCATCGCCGCCTGGCGGACCCCCGGCACGCTCGCCCACGACCGGGTGATCATCAATCCCCATGCCGCCTTCTACTCGGAGGAGGGGCTCGACGACATGCGGATCAAGGGGAGCACGAACATCCGCCGCGTCCTCGAAGGGAAGCCGCCGCGGAACGTCGTCAACTGACGTCGTCCCCGGGGCCGGCGACGAGGAGTGAGTTCGGGCCGACCATCCCCACCCGGCGGTAGCCGAGCGGGGGGCCACGGAGGCGGTTGCCCTTCCGGCCTGCGTCGACGCCGTCGTATAGATAGCTCATGCGCGGCGACCCCCGGGGCCTGATTCTGTTTCATCGCGACTTCCGCGGCCTCACCGGCGGACACCTGAAGGTTTGGCACTACCTCCGCCATGCCGAAACCTCGCGTCGCTACCACCCCGGCGTCTTCCTCACGGCGGCGAGCCGGCGGGATGCCTCCAATCCGTTCCTCACCGGTGACCATGACTGGCTCCAGCCGTCGTGGCAGCCGGAGCGAGCCGAGGTGCTGTTTGTCGCCGGGCTCGACTGGTTGGCGGTGCCGGCGGGCTGGGGGAAGCCGATCGTGAACCTCGTCCAGGGGGTGAGGCATGCCGTTAGCGGCGATCCACGCCGCCGGTTCCTCGGCCGCCGTGCGGTGAGGATCTGCGTCAGCGGCGAGGTCGCCGATGCCATCCGATCGACCGGTGAGGTCAACGGGCCGGTGATCACGATTCCCAACGCCATCGACGTGCCGATCGCCGGCAGCGCCCCGGCCGAACGCCGCATCCCGCTCCTCGTCGCCGGCTGGAAGGATGCCGGCCTAACGGCCGCTGTGGCAGATCGGCTTCGGTCCGCCGGCTTTGACCCGGAGGTGATCGCGGCCGTGCTACCGCGGGAGGCGTTTCTCGGCCGGCTGGCCGCCGCCAGAGTGGTGGTGCTTCTGCCGCTGGAGGCGGAGGGATGTTTCCTGCCGGCGCTCGAGGCGTTCGCGCTGGGGTGTTTGGTCGTCTGCCCCGATTGCATCGGCAACCGGCAGTTTTGCCGCGACCGGGAGACCTGTCTCCGCCCCCCCCACGCCATCGAGAGCATCGTTGCCGCGGCCGAGACGGCGATGGCAATGGCGCCAGCCGAACGAGAGCGGATCGTGGCGGCGGCTGCCGTCGAGGCAAAGACCCGCGGACTCGAGGGGGAGCGCCGGGCGTTCCTCGATGTGCTCGACCATCTCCCCCAGATGTGGTGATGCCGTGGCGCCCTGGCCTCCTCCTTTCGACGCCAAGGATGTGATCCTCACCGGGATCGCCCGGTCGGGCACGACGCTCGCCTGCTCCCTTCTCAATCGCCTCCCCGACACGGTGGCGCTCCATGAGCCGATGTCGCCAAAGATGCTCGTGGGTCTTTCGGTGCCCGAGGGGGTGAACGACCGGGTCGCGGGGTTCTTCGCCGCCCAGCGCCGCTCGCTGCTCGAACGGGGTGAAGCCCACAGCCGGGGGATCGACGGACGGATTCCCGAAGATCCCTACGCCGCCACACCCGAGTCGAACGGCCGGCGGAAGTCGGTGGTCCGGGAGGGAATCGTCCGCATCGACAAGCCGCTCGCCGCCTCATTCCGCCTCGTGATCAAGCATCCCAGTTGCTTCACGGCCCTGCTGGGAGCGCTCACGCAGCGATTCCCGTGTCATGCAATCGTCCGCAATCCGCTGGCGGTGCTCCTCTCCTGGCAGACCACCGAAGCCAACTGGAATAACGGACGCCAGCCGGCGGCAGAGATCTTTGACGACGACCTGCGGCACCGGCTCGATGCCGAGCCCGATCCCCTCGGCCGGCAACTCGCCATGCTCGCCTGGAGCTTCGGCCAGTACGCCCGCCATCTCCCCGCGGAGGCCGTGATCCGCTACGAAGATCTCGTCGCCACGGGAGGGCGGAGCTTGCGTGGGGTGTCGCCCGCCGCCGACGGGCTCGAGGAACCGCTCCACAGCCGCAATGCCAACCCGCTCTACGTCGGCGTCGATGTCGCCGCGATCGGCCGGCGTCTCCTCGCCACGACCGGTCCGCACTGGGACTTCTATTCCCCCGATTCGGTCGGCGAGTTGATCGCCCGCCTGGCACCAGGGCCCAAGAACGACGGTCGCGGAGCCGCCGGCTGAAGGCTCGCAAGCTGCCCATCTCACCCAAGCCAACGCCCGTCTTCCCCAGGGGTGGTGAGAGGCTCTCCCTGATTTGGTGAAAACGTTGTTTTCATCGGGGAAGAGAATGTTTTCTGGCCATTCCTTCCCGGGATTGATGACCGTCTCACTGTTTCGGTGAGGGGCACTGTGGTGAGGCCGGTGAGGCCTGCCCGGCAGGGCGATCGATATTTGGCCTGAAAACAGGCTCATTCGGAATTATCGGCACTTTCGGCACGATTGGCACGGGTCGTGCATCTCTTCCTTTCAGCCCCAAAGGAAACCGGCAATCAACCGGCTCCTGATCGTTGGGGCTGGAAGGTTCTCAATCGCCGTTGCGTTTTGTTGGTTGGGTGAGCAGTTCCAACCCTCCAGGAGAGATCGCCATGAACAACGTGAAATCCCCGTCGACCGGTTTGACCTGTGGCATCACGGTCCGCGACCTCGGGCTGTGCACGGTGCCAGTTGTGATCCTGTTCGCGTCGATCCTGACGCTGCTGTGAAGTC
>JBAWVV010000449.1:0-3500 GCA_037147115.1 Planctomycetia bacterium
CATCACAGGGAATACGGCCTCTGCTGCCGATACGGCTGATTCCAGCCAGTACCTTGCTGACAAGTTTCTGACCGACGCGCTTTCGTATGACCTCAACTCAGTCGTGCTCGACCTCGCCAATTCGCCAGTTGGCGTGGCCGTCGATCTCTACTCCGACAATTCTGGAGTTCCCGGTTCGAGCCTGGGATCATTCTCGAATCCAGGCAGCCTCGCCGCCGGTCCGAACACGTTCACGGCTTCGGGCCTGCCGACACTGACCTCCAACTCGGCCTATTGGATCGTCCTCCGAGGAGTTGCGAGCGGGGCGGCCGACTGGCAGTTCACCGACGGCAGCGGGACGGTTTCCCCCAACTGGCAGACGCTTTCGAGCGCCATCCGGACGAGCCTCGGGGGGGCGTGGAACACCTCCTCTTCCCAGCCCTACATGATGACCATCAACGCCAACTCCTCCGCCGCCGTCCCCGAGATCGACCCCGCCTCCTTCGGCAGCGCCCTCTCGCTCGTCCTCGGCACGCTCTCCCTCCTCGGCCGTCGCCGTCGCATCCAGGGCTGAGCAGCCACTCTCCACCGCGTCGGCCGGCGGCTCCCCCGCCCTTCTTCAGCCAGACGCCGCAGGCGATTCAAATCGCCCCTCTCACCATCGCAGTGAGACCCCTTCGCAGATTGTGCGAAACGCCCGCAAGTCCTTGATGCGAAGAGACTTGCAGCTCGCGAGGTGGCTCCCACGGAAATCCTCTCACCAAACCGATGAGGAAACGCCCCACCGGGAGGCAGGCTTTCCTTTCCGTCAGAATAAACGCAAGTCTCTCTGTGGAAAGGCTTTCCGAACGGATCATTTTCATGCTGGCATTGGCATGACATCTGCTCCTTAGGGTGACTCAAGGAGCTAAGAGGATCGCGACACCGCGAGCCTCCCTGGCCCTCACCACGAAGGGATCACCGATGCGTCTGGCCACTCTCCCCCGTTCGATCCGGATTCGCTCCCTGGGAGTGGCGATCGTCAGTGCCATCGGGCTCGCCCTGGCCGCCGGCACGGCCTCGACGGCCACGGCCGCAGGTTATTCGTCGACGGCAGTGATCTTCGACAGCATCACCGGCAACACGCCGACCGGCTCGGTGACGGCCAACGCCACGAATTGGAAGGCGGCTCAGTTCATCACGCCGGATGCCGACGACAAGATCACCCTCGCGTCGGTGGTTTTGAATCTCGCCTCCAACCCCCTCGGCACCGCCTTCGAAGTCGCCATCTACGACGCCGCAGGGGGGGGCAGCCGGCCCAACAACAAGGTTGGCCAGTCGCTTCTCGCCCCGCAGACGATTCTGATCGGCAACAACACCTTCACCCCCGGGCCTTCGTTCCCCGAGCTCAACAAATCGAAGGAATATTGGGTGGTTGTGAAGGGGGGATCGTCCGACGTCTTGTGGAGCACGGCCGGCGCCTTGGGGGTCATTTCCCCGTCGTCGCAGTCCGGTGCCCTGATCGCGACGAGGCTCAACAACGGCGAGTGGAGCTCCTCCCCCGCCGCCGGCAATCCTTACATGATGACCGTCAACGCCGTTGCCGTCCCCGAGCCCTCCACCTGGGCGATGGGCCTGGCCGGCCTCGCTTTTGCTGGTGTCTCGGCCCTCCGCCGTCGCCGCCGCCAGGGCTGATCTGGAGCCTCCGGGCTCTGCTCAGCTCCTTGCTCTGCGGCCGGTCACCGGGGGTGTCCAGCCGGGGGTCCGCCGGCTGATGCGGCCGTCGTTTCGAAGCGCCTTCGCCTCCTCGGCAGGCCTTCCGCGCCCGCCGCTTGGGCACCGCCGGCCACTGCTTGCGGAATCTGTGCCAGTCCGGCGGCTACCGCTGGACAAATCGCACCAACGACCCGACAATCCCGTACAGGGGCAGGCAGGGCATCGAACGCGGTTTTTCAGGGGCGCTCCCGTTCTGGGCCGCCCCCGCCGCGGGCACTGTACGGGCGACCGGTTCGTTCCATTCTCATCCATCCGGGCAGCAGGTCTCCGCCGCGAGCTTGCTCCCATCAAAGGGGTTTCCAATGCTTACCCACATCGGTCGCCGCCGGGCCGGCTTCACGCTCGTCGAATTGCTCGTTGTCATCGCCATCATCGGCACACTCGTCGGCATGCTTCTCCCCGCCGTCCAGGCGGCCCGGGAAGCCGGTCGCCGCACCCAGTGCCTCAACAACCTCAAGAATATCGGCACCGCCATCACCCTCTTTGACGGTGCCCGGAAGTTCATCCCCGGGTGGCGTAACTCCCACCCGAATACGACAGCGGCCGCCAACGGCGGCACCGTTTCATGGCCGGTGCTCATTCTTCCCCAATTGGAAATGCTCGAGGCCTACAAGCTTTGGGAAAATAACCCAGGCGGTCAAATCGCCGTCGCAGGTGCTCCGTCCTCCGCGATTTTCAAATGCACCACATCGACGCCTTCGCTTGAAGGCGCCCCATCGATCGGCTACGCCGGAAATGTGGGTCCGGGATGGATCCGCAATCAGCAGTTCCGCGACGATGCCGTGATGCTCGACACCGTGGGAGTGGCTGGAAGTTATCCGGCGGCGAAGAACAGTATCGACTACATCTCCAGCGGTGACGGTGCTGGAAGAACGCTCCTCCTCGCCGAGCGGAACGGCGCAATGTTCAACCCCCAAGCCTTCTTTGATGCCCTGCCCGTGGCCCCCAACATCGGCTACAGCTACGCCCCCAACGGCAACTACGACACGGCCAGCAACTCAACCGCTTCGGCGTCCCCGGTCATCGGTTTCGGTACCGTACCCAAGGATCCAAGTTCTGCCCTTCCGGGTTCGGGGTTGATCACGACCGTCCAGACAAAACTGCTCAACGTGACTGCGTCCGATGCTGCAAACCCGCTGTTCACTGTGAATCAGTACGCCACCCCTTCGTCGCGGCATGCGGGACTCGTCGTCGTGGCATTCTGTGATAGCCGCACCCAGACGCTCCGCGACAACATTGAACCGCGAGTCTATTGCCACCTGATTTCTCCGAACACAGTCGGCGGGGCTGGGATCATGTTTCCCAACCCAAACATCTCGCCGGGAATCTACAGCGGCCCCTATTACGGCAAGCCGATCGGAGAAAATGACTTCGAGTGATCCGCTAAAAACGGCGTCCCCGGCGGCCTCGCCGCGGGGGTGTCCGCTGCCTACAAATGAAGGGCCGGTGGTGTCGAAGCCCGACGCCGCCGGCCCTTCGGCTTTCCCGCTGGCTGCCCCTGCTTCCCCACCCCTCTCGCTACCCTCTTTCTTCGCCCTTCTTCACGGCTCCCGAGGCCTTCTGCCATGACTGCCGCCCCCTCTGCCGTCACCAGCCTCCCGCCCCGCCACACGATCGACCTTGGCGACCTGCGCCTGCGGCTCCTCGCCCATTCGATCTACGCGATGTTCGATAGCCCCGCGCGGCTAAGGCGCTTCTTGGAGCACCATGTCTTCGCCGTCTGGGATTTCCAGAGCCTGCTTGTCGCCCTGCAACAAAAGCTGACC
>JBAWVV010000450.1:0-3450 GCA_037147115.1 Planctomycetia bacterium
GCCGCGCCGGGGACGGAGCGCTATGGCAAGTTCGTCGAGAACGCCTTCCGTAATCCGAAGGAGCAGCCCCTTTCGACCTTCTCGATCGACGTCGACACGGCGAGCTATGCGCTCGTGCGCCGGTTTCTCCACGACCGGCAACTCCCGCCGGCCGACGCGGTTCGCCTCGAGGAGATGCTCAATTACTTCCGCTACGACGACGCGCCGCCTGCGGGGGACGATCCCTTCTCGGTGTCGCTCGAGACGGCCGCCTGCCCGTGGCGCTCTGGGCACCGGCTCGTCCGCGTCGGGCTGAAAGGGCGTGAGATCGCCGCCGCGGCCCGCCCCGGCACGAGTCTCGTGTTCCTCGTCGACGTGTCGGGCTCGATGAACGAGCCGAATAAGCTGCCGCTGGTGAAGCAGAGCCTGTCGATGCTCGTCGACCAGCTCACCGAGAACGACAAAGTGGCGATCGTCACCTATGCCGGCGACGCGGGGCTCAAGCTCGCGCCGACGAGTGGCGACCAGAAGGCGCGAATCCGGGGGGCGATCGAGGCCCTCGCCGCGGGGGGCTCCACCAATGGTTCGGCCGGGATCGAGATCGCCTATGCCCAGGCCACCGAGGCGTTTGTGAAGGGGGGCTCGAATCGGGTCGTTCTCGCCACCGATGGCGATCTGAATGTCGGCGTCACCGATGATGCGGCGCTTGTAGAGCTGATCAAGCAGAAGGCGTCGGGCGGGGTGTTTCTCACCGTCCTCGGCTACGGCCAGGGGAACCTCCAGGACGAGAAGATGGAAAAGCTCGCCGACAACGGCAACGGGATCTACGCCTACATCGACGGGGCGCGGGAAGCGCGGAAAGTGCTCGTCGAGCAGCTCACCGGGAGCACGGTGACGATCGCCAAGGATGTGAAGATCCAGGTGGAGTTCAACCCTGCCCAGGTCGCCGCCTACCGGCTCCTCGGCTACGAGAACCGGATCATGGCGGCGGAGGATTTCAAAGACGACACGAAGGATGCCGGCGAGATCGGCGCCGGGCACGGCGTGACGGCCCTTTATGAGATCGTCCCCACTGCCGCCGCTGGCAACAGCCCGGTGGGCGCCGAGCCGCTCAAGTATCAGCCTGGAGAGACGGTGGCGGCGAAGCCCGCGGCGGCAGTCGACGGAGGGCCGGCGTCGAGCGAGCTGCTCACGGTCAAGCTCCGCTTCAAGGAGCCGACCGGCGACACGAGCACCCTCCGCGAGTTTCCCCTCGAGGACACCGGCACGACGTTTGAAAACGCCTCAACCAATCTCCGCTTCGCCGCGGCGGTCGCTGAGTTCGGGATGCTCCTCCGCGACAGCGCCCACCGCGGCGAGGCGTCGCTGGCCCATGTCACGGCCACGGCGGCCGGGGCGCTCGGCACCGATCCCGGGGGCTTGAGGGCCGAGTTTCTCGATCTCGTTCGCGAGGCCGGAGCGCTCCTGCCGCACCGCGGGGGGCCGATCCCGAACTGACGGCTTTGAGCTCGCTACTCGAAGCAGCTCAGTCGCAGCCTTTTAAGCGCCGCGAAAGAGAAGTTTCTGCGATGGCTTGTTGGACTTGTCGACCGCCGCCGGTTCGTTGTCCTGGAAGCGGAGTTGAGAATCGCGGAGATACTCCTCCGACCGCTCGATGGCGACCCATTTCCGCCCGAGCTGCTCGGCGACAGAGCCGGTCATGTTCGAGCCGGCGAAGGGATCGAGGACGACGTCACCTGGCTGGGTAAGAAACTCGATGAAAAAGCGGGGAAGCTCTGCCGGGAACCGAGCTGGATGGACCTTCTTCCCGAGTCGCTTCGATTCGCGGATGTAGAAACTGTTCGACTCGTTGTTACCACACTCGATGAGGTTCGGCGGAATCGAGCCCCCCTTGTCGACGGCGAACGAAGGCTTGACGAGGTGCCCCGAGGGTCGCTTCGTTTCTTTGATGCCTCGCCGGATCAATCGCTCCATGTCCTTGCTGTAAGCCTGGAGCACGCGCGAGTTGTCGGCTCGGGGATGCGCTGTGGGCGACAGCCAGAAGATGTATTCGACGGAGTCCTTGACTCGAACCCGTCGCACGTTGACCCACTCGGCCGGCGCGGGGAGCTTAGCGGGGTTGTACCAGAAGAACTCTTGGCAGAGGTGAAAACCGACTAGGTCGCAGAGCGCCAGGAGGAGCCGGAAATGGTAGAGGGATCGTTCGGGAGCGCCAGGCGTCCAGGCGCCGCCGACATTGAGGACGAAGCTGCCGTCCGGCTTGAGGATCCTCTTGATTTCGTGCGCGAAGGGAAGGAACCAATCGACGTAGTCTGCCTGATCGGCGTTCCCGTATTCCTTCTTGAAATGGAGCGCGTAGGGGGGCGATGTCATCACCAGATCGACCGATCCGTCAGCTTCGACGGCCATGTGCTCAAGGCTGTCTGCACAGTGAGCCCGGCCGAGTGCCGTGCGGTACATCGGTACGTTCAGTTTCTTCGCCCGCCCGATTTTTGCCCGTCCGCGAGGAGTTGTGCCAGGCTTGAGAACCATGGGTCGAGTTCCGAATCGGTGGGGAGGGGCACCCTCTGGATCGGCTTCAGCTTCCGAGGCAGTCCGGGCTGTCGCTGGAGGGATAGTGTACGCACGAACATCATTTGACGCCAATCGCCGGTTTTCTTCCCGAGACAGACGCCCAGAACGTCGAACTGGTCAATGTCGTACAGCCGTGACGTCGGATCTCCCTGCGAGGCCCGTGTCTTCTGCGTTTCCACTTTATAGGCGACGATCTGACCACCTGTCCGAAAAGCCTCGTTGGAGTTCCGAACGTTCTTGCATTCGACTCTGACAGGCTGACGGCGACGCGGCAGCCACAGCGAAAAGTCGTGTTTTCCGTCCTCATCGTGGATCTCGTAGCGATCGATGGCGGTGCCGACAAGGGCTTTGATGTGCCGCTCTGTCTGGATCTCGGCGATCGCCCCCTCCACGGCAACGCGAAGCCTGAAACGGCCATCGATGGCGTCGAGGATCTCCGCCTCTGTCAGGCCGTATTTTTCGGCGAGACGGTGCCGTTTCATCAAAGGGCGTTCCTCGTGGCGGGCTTCGGGCAAGTAGAGGATACGGCGACGAGCGCTCATTCCTCAATCCGAGGAGTGTTTGAGAGCGGCTGCTGATGGGCCGCGGCGGCGACCCGGAGGATGCAATCGATGCGGGCTGTGCGGCTGGGCCTGAAAAGCGGCGTCAGATGCCGGTGACTTTTACCCGTGGCCAACTGGCTGTCCCGCTACTCGTGATGGCACTCGATGATCCGGGCGATCTCGGGAAGCTGGGCGAGGGCGAAGAGAATCTCGCGGTGGCGCGGCTGGTGGGTCGAGCCGATGCACAGGCACTCCCCCGGCTGCGCACCGATCCTGCCGCGTGAGCTAGGAAAAAAATTGACGCTCGGGTCGATCCGGGTCACCGCTTCGCGGGCGGCGGGGGTGTCGGGGATGG
>JBAWVV010000451.1:0-3447 GCA_037147115.1 Planctomycetia bacterium
CGATGATCGAGGGATCCTGGCTCTCGAACTCATCATCGCTCGAGGCGACCACTTTTCCGCCGGCATCGTAGACGGTCAGGGTGGCGTCGAAGCTCTGCCCCTGGTAGCGGTTGAGCGCCTTTGACATCACCTGGAGATTCATCAGGTCGCCGCGGCGACCGTCGATGCGGTAGAGATCCTTCTGCCCCGACGTCGCGACCGACCCGATCACGTCGACGGCGGCGACGACGAGATCCTTGCCGGCATCGAAGCCGCGCCGGAGCGTGTTGGGGACCGGCAGGGAGGCCAAGGACAGGCTCTGAGCGGAGCTGATGCCACCATGCTGGGCAGACTGCTCGGCAACGAGGAGCCGACCATCGGGCACGATCGGGGCCCGCTGGTCAAAGGCGAGCTTGACGGCCTCCCGCTCGCTGAAGAAGTGGCTCGTCGCCAGATCGGCAAGGGTAAATCCGGTCAGGGCCGGAGTCGCCATGATCGCCGAATTGGTCTCCCACCCGGCCGGGGCCCCCGGCACGGCCGGCGCGGCCGACAGCCCGAGCGACTGCGGGGCGGTGTTCACTCCGAAGCCGACCGGGCCGAAAGCGTCGGCGTGCCGCAGGCCTACCAGATGGCCCACTTCATGGGCCGCCATCCAGGTGCTCGCCGCGACAAAGTTTGCCGCGGTCGCCTCGGGCCCGCCAGGGAGGCCGAGCAGACCGTTGACCTGAACGATCGCCGTGCCGCCGAGGTTGCGGTTGCCGAAATCGATCTCCGAGGAATCCCCTCCCGGTTGCCCATCGGCACGGGACTGGTTGAAAAACACCGTGGCGTAATCCCCCCGCGCCGGCGGTGCGGTCAGGAACGCGACCTGAAATCCCGCATAGATCGAGTTGAGCCCGGCGACGATCGCGGCGCGCTCGGCCGCGGTATAAAGATGCTCGCCAGCCTCCGTGCGGGTATCGAAGTCGAGGAACACGTTTTGGAGGCGGCCGTTGAGCGGCGTCGCCGCCCCGCCGCGATCGTCAGCCAGATCGGCCCCGAGGAGCAGATTGTCGCGGCTGTTCCCGAGGATCGTGTCGGCGGCAACGGTCCCGACGACATTCTCGATTCCTTGGGCATCGGTCAAAACGAGTATCAAGCCTGACCGGACCACCTGGGGGGCCGTCAGGGCCAGATCGATCGTGATCCCCCCGCCGGTGAGTCGGGAGAAGTCGAGCGTTTCGGTGCCGGCATTGGCAGCTTCATCGAGCACGAGCGCCCCCGAAACCCCGCCGACGAAAAACACCTGCTCGTTACCCAAGCCACAGGCGACGCGGCCGACGAGATTCTGGCCGCCGATCACCGCCCGGTCATTCCCGTCACCAAGGCTGACCGACAAGATCACGCCATTGCCGTGGAGCGTGTCGCACGAGGCGTCGTTGACAAACACGTCATCCCCGCCACCGGCAGCGAAGACGATCGTCACGCCGTTACCGTCATTGACGAGGACATTTGCCTCCGAACCGCCAGTGACGTCGATCAGGCTCACCGAGTTGCCGTCGTTGCGCACCGCGCCGAACGCCGCGCCGGCCACCCGCACGAGGCCGACGCCATTGCCGGAGTTGGTCAGTGAGGAGAACCGGCCACCAAGAATGTCGATCCGGGTGTTGGGGCCGGTGCCGGAGTTGGCAAGATCCGAGAACTCGTCGTTGACGAGCGTGATCTCGGTGGCGTCGGCGAGGTTTTGGATCGATCCGAAGCTGATCCCGGCGAGATTGATCTTCGTGCCGGTCCCCTTGTTGATCAGCGCGCCGAACTTGATCCCACCGAGGTTGATCGTGGCGTTCTTCGTGATCAGGGTGCTAAACCTAGCCCCCCCCGTGACGATCGAGACAAGACTTCCCTCATTGATGATCTGGCCGATCTCGATGGCTGGAAGGACGATCGCGGCCCCGCTCACCGTCGACTGCACGGCGCCGAAATCGGCTCCGCCAAGATTGATCTTCGTGCCGGTTCCCTTGTTGATCAGGGTGTCGAGTTTGATCCCGCCGAGATTGATCGTGGCCGTCTGCTTGATGAGCGACTTGAAGTTCGCCCCGCCGATGTTGATCGACACTCCGTCGGCGGTGTTGAGAAGCGTCTGGAAGGCGACCGCCCCGACCGAGATCGGCGCCGTCTGCTCGACAAGGGCCCCCAGATCGGCGCCGCCGAGATTGATCTTCGTGCCAGTTCCCTTGTTGATCAGCGCACCGAACTTGATGCCGCCGAGGTTGATCGTGGCCGTCTGCTTGATCAGCGACTTGAGATTCGCGCTGCCGACGTCGAGGGTGGCCGCGGCGGCATAATTGGCAAGGGTTTCGAACGTCGCTCCCGCCAGGGCGATCGAGGTCCCGGTCGCATTGCCGGAGTTCAGGAGCGTGGCGAAGGTCGCGTCATGGACGGCGATTGTCGAGCCGCTCCCCGCATTGACCAGCGTGTCGAAGGTGACACGAGTGAGATTGATCCGTGCCCGACCGCCAACGTCGGCGAGGCCCGTCAGATCGACCCCCGGCTGGGAGACGGCGAGCGGATCCCCGTTCACGAGCGTCGTGAATGTCGTGTCGGTCAAGTCGATCGAGACATCGCTGCCCGAGTTCACGAGGCTGCCGAACTGCACACCGCCGAGATTGATCGTGGTTCCTGCGGCCCGGGTCACCAGGGCGTCGAAATTGGCGGGGACCGTCACGATCGACACGCCATCGGCGGTGTTGAGAATCCCCTGGATTTGAACCCCGCCGAGGTTGATCGTGGCCGTCTGCTTGATGAGCGACTTGAAGTTGGCCCCGCCGAGGTTGATCTTCGTGCCACTCCCCTTGTTGATCAGGGTGTCGAGCTTGATCGCCCCGATGGAGATTGCCCCCCCCTGGTCGACGAGCGTCCCGAAGTCGGCGCCACCGAGGTTCAGCGTGACAAGCGCCCCTTCGTTCAGCAGCGTTCCGAAGGTGACACCCGCCACGTTGATCGTCGCCCCGGCATTCTCCCCCACCAGGGAGGTGAAGTCGGCCCCGCCGACGCTGATGGTCGAGCCGGTGCTCTGGTTGACCATCGCGTTGAAGGTGGCGCCGCCGAGGTTGATCGTGGCCGTCTGCTTGATGAGCGACTTGAAGTTCGCCCCACCGAGGTTGATCTTCGTGCCACTCCCCTTGTTGATCAGGGTGTCGAACTTGATCGCCCCGACGGAGATCGCCCCCCCCTGGTCGATGAGCGTCCCGAAGTCGATGGCGCCGACGGTGACAGTGACGTTGTCGGCGGTGTTCTCAAGCGAGCGGAAATCGATGCCGCCGACGGTGATATCGGAGCTTTGCTGAGCCAGGGCACTGAAGTCGGCCCCGCCGAGGTTGATCTTCGTGCCACTCCCCTTGTTGATCAGGGAGTCGAACTTGATGCCACCGAGGTTGATCGTGGCCGTCTGCTTGATGAGCGACTTGAAGTTCGCCCCGCCGATGTTGA
>JBAWVV010000452.1:0-3445 GCA_037147115.1 Planctomycetia bacterium
GGCCACTACCTGCCGCTGTTCGACGAACCGTATCTGCCGGCCATCGAGAAGTGGATCGAGGGCCACCGGAAGTGGGAGGCGGGCGAGCGCGAGGATCGCCGTCCGCTACTTTGCCGAATACGACGGCGATCCTCCGGAGGTGCGGTTCTACCGGCCCGACTGGGCCCCGGGCGAGGCCACGTGGTTTCAGGTCTACGAGACCGTCTCCGAAGGCACGTCGTACCAGCCTTTCAAGCCCAACGGCATCTCGGAAAGGTCCAACTAACATGAGCCACAAAATCATCTGCCCCCATTGCGACGCCCCGCTGACGACTGAGTTCCTCGCGTCGTCCCTCGGCGCGGTCCGGTCCAAAGCCAAGGCCAAGGCGGCACGCGCCAACGGCAAGCTCGGGGGACGCCCCCGGAAGGACGGTGCCAAGTGAAGGTCGAGAAGATCGTCGCCGCAAAGATTGCCGAAGATAGTTCTGGCCAATAACCCAGCGGTGGGTTATTTCATCTCCCGTCATGAACGACATCGTAATCGCCAAAGAGTTCGCCACCCCTTCCAAATCCTACCGCTGCACCGACGGATTTGTGACCAAAACCATCGAGGCTCGCTCCGCGCAACTGGGCGCTGAGGGATACGCGCTCGTATCCTGCGACGTCGAGGTTGTCGAGGTGGACGCTGATGGAAACGCCATCGGGGAGCCCGAAACCATATCCATCCAGATCGCCTGACCGTCGCCCCGCCGGTCTCGGGAAAGCCCGGGGCCGGCTGGGCGGCGGACGGCGCCAACAAACACCACCATGAAAACCATTATCGACATCGACGACGCAGACCAAACCCTCGACGGCCCCGGCGGCATCCGCCTCGTCCTCGACGGCAGCCAGTGCTTCCCCGAGGACCCCGGAGCCGGGTGCCCTGCCATCGTGGAACTGGAAGGCGTGGACGAGGAGGGTGACGACCTCGATGTCTCCGCGACCTACTGCTGCGCCAACAACGAGGGGGAGATCGAGGGGCATGAACTGAGCCAGAGGCAGAAGGATTGGCTGGAATCCATTCAGGAAGAGGTTTCCGACTGGCTGTCCCACCACAACGGCACCGCCCGCGAACGGGAAGCCGCCGCCAAGGCGCGCGCGACCGCAAACCCCACGCCGACACCCGCGCCGCTTACCGACGCCGAGTGGAAGGCCCGGGACGCCGCCATCGATGCCAAGGTCGCCGAAGAGGAACGCGCCCTCTGGGCCTACGTCGAAAAGCACGGGCACCTCCCCCGGAACAACGAGCACCTCGCCTGAAAAATTCTGCAAGATTTGTATAGCCACAACCCAGCGGTGGGTTTAGAACTACATCCGACATGAAACACGAACTGAACGCCACCGAAGAGCACACCGCCGCCCTAGAGAGACACTTCGATGCGCGCGCCGCCCGCCGCGACAAGGCCGAGGGTCGGTTCCTCGACCGGATCGAGCGCAAAGAGAACGCCGCGCGCCCCCTGATCGGCGAACTCTGCCGTGACGGCAAGACGGTCCACTACGTGAACTGCATCGACCGACTCGGCCGGTTCACCGGAAAGATCCGCGAGGGTTCGGTCGTCGAACTGCTCAGCTTCTGCATCCGCAATCGCTACGTCTGACCGTCGTCCCTGCCTCGGTGCCTTCGGGCTTCCGGGGCGAGGACGGCGGGCAATCACGCCCGACCAATACGCCACGACACCACCACCACCTACTGACCCATGACCGCCAACTGAGCACTCCATGAGCATCCCCACCAAAGAGCAGATCCTCGCCCGGGCCGAGCAGCTCGCCAAAGAGACGACGCCCGAAGACGCCGCCAAACTGTCGGCGGGCCTGTTCCGCCAGCGCCTCACGCAGGCCGCCATGCGGCACGCCCGGACCCTCGACAACCCGAACGCCGCGCCGTTGTTCCTGCAACAGGTCGACCGCGTCGTGAAGGACGTCGAGCTCGGCGCCCCCGAGAAGGCCGCGATCTTCGCCGGGTTCTGTGGCCGAGCCCTGAACTCGATCCTGCGGTCCCTCAAGATCCCGTTCACCCGAGAGGAGCTCGAGGCGGCCCACTACGGCTCCGGAATCTATCGTCCCGTCTCGAAAAACCACCCCGTCTTGAAAAACCACCCCGGCCGATGAATGCCGCGCTCGTCCCCATCGAGGGGTCCTACCAGAAGCCGATCACCGCGGTGATCCTCAAAGAGACCCCGGAGAAGTATTACGTCGAGACCGGCGAGGGCCGGCGCACGTGGTACTGGAAGGACACCGGGCTCGCCGCCGACATCTACGAGAAGACGCGATTCCCCCAGCGTCGGCTGGTGGTGACGGCGGAGCCCCTCCTGACCCCCGCCGACGAGGCTGCCGAGACGGTGCGGGGTGTCCTGTCGCGCTGGGCACCGGATTCGGCCGAGCCGAACGAAGTCCGGACCCTCCGCGCCCTGCTCCTCCTAGGCGCTTACGAGAAGGATGTCGCGCGGGCCCTCATGGGCGAGCCGCCCATCCGCACCGACTACCCCCTGCCCCTGCCCCGATGAGCACCCACACCCCCGAACCGTGGTTCGTCTACATGGACGACGGTTGCGCCAACAAGATCGTCACCAGCCCCCACCCGCAGCCGGTCCCGACCAAGGGTCCGATCAAACTTTCTTTTGGCTGTTCCCCCTAAATTAACGCACAACCACCCCATGCAATGAACTGGAAACTCGGACAATCCGACGGCGCCAACGCCAACAAGATCACCGACGAGAAGGGCGACGTGGTCGCCACCGTCAGCGGGATCTCCTACCACGAAAGCCTCTCCGAGGCCGCCGCCGACGGGCGGAACCGAGAGGGCCTGCTCCGCGGCACGCTGATGGCCGCCGCTCCCCGGCTCCACGACGCCTGCCGCCGCGCGCTGGTGTTCCTCGACCGTCCCCGGGCGAGCGCCGACACCGACGAACTCTGCGGGGTCCTGCGCGCTGCCCTGCTGTCCGCGAACCCGCCGATCCCGCTGGCCGTGGACGAGCAGAATCTGGCCTCCCTGCTGTCCGGCGAGCCTTCGGGGCCGCCCAGCCAGCTCGAGGTCGACATCGCCGTGAAGGCCGCGGAGATCGCGCTGCGGGCTGCCGCCGGGCTCGTCCCTGCGGGGGAGCTTGCCCCGGTCGAATCGGCGCTGGCGGAACTCCGCCGGCGGAAGGAGGCGCGCACCATGCCCGAGCCCGCGGCGCGCACCATGCCCGAGCCCGACGACGTCTGGGACCGCATCTGGTCCGCGATCCTCAAGAGCATCGCGACCGGGTCGGGCGCGGTCCCCGTGCGCGTGCCGAACGTCGGGGTCGCCCTCGACGGAATCGGCCGCATAGCTACTTCGGTTTCGTTCCCTCCCAAAGAGGGCAGGGACTGGACCATCGTCCGCTCCACCGACTTCCCTCTAGGTAGTTTCGAACTCCATCTCCATGAATAACCCCAACAACATCCC
>JBAWVV010000453.1:0-3442 GCA_037147115.1 Planctomycetia bacterium
CGGCGGGTAGGCGCACAACCATGATCATGGTAGCGCTGCGTTCTCTCCGCCGTCTCGGGTGGCAGCGGCCCGCCACAGGACCGGATCGACATCGTCAGCGACAAACTGCACGCTGCTGTCGGCCATCCCCGTGTTCACGCCGCCTGGGTGGCGGCTGCGGGCCGTCCGCCAGCCGTAGCCGGCGTACATCCGCGCCTTGTTGGGGTCGCTCATCAGTGCCGCCAGGCAGTCCATCGTCGGATCGTTGGGGATGCGGGCATGGTTGTAGAGTGTCGTGCGGTACTCGCCGTTGGCCCAGGAGAATCCGCGGAGATCGGAGAGGTTGTAGTAAAAAGGACGGGCGCAGGCGGCATCGGTGAGCGGCGCGGCGAGCGCAAAGCCGTAGCCAGTTTTGGCGTTGACCAATGTCCGGTTCGTGGTGGCCAGGGGGCCGGCGCCGAGGATGCTCTCCGAGAAGGCGACCGTCTTCGAGAGCCCGTCGCGGACGTCGCGGTGACGCGTCTTTGAGTTGATGTAATAGATCCCGTCGGTGTCGAAGGGGGAGCCACCACCAGCGCCGGAGCCGGTGCAGCCGGCGTAGTTGGTGGGGCCGAAGTTGTCAGACACCGGGATCGAGATATCGCTCGGGCAGAGGAAGAGCGGGATCGTGAGCTTGACGATCGGCTTGTTCTGCGGGGCGATATCGCTGGGCGTGAGCCCGATGTAGAGCGGCACCGTCAGATCGAGCGCGTTGAGCAGTTGCTCTTGCTCGTAGTAGGGGGCCAGATGGGCGAGCACCGACCAGCGGAAGAACTGGTGGGGAAAATCGGGCTTGGCAGCCCATTGCCGCGACTCGGAGCCGATCGGAAACCGGCCCCGGGCCGTCTCGTGGTTGGTGGCGGCCAGCCCGAGTTGCCGCATGTTGTTCTGGCAATGGACCCGTCTGCCAGCCTCGCGGGCCGCCCCAACGGCCGGGAGGAGAAGCCCGATGAGCGTGCCGATGATTGCGATCACGACGAGCAATTCGACAAGCGTGAACGCCCTCCTCCGCCGATCCATGGAGTCCTCTTTTCCGAGCGCCAGCCGCCGCGATGCTCAAACAAACCTCTGCTTTTCATAGCATTGAGATAGCCTGTTTTCAAGCCGTTTGCAGGCGAAGGCGGGCCTCCGGAGCGCGATGAATCAGGCCGCGGTGGCTCTCGAAATGACGTTGCTGTGGTAGGCGCTCCGCCCCGGTGGGTTCAAGCGGCCCCCACTGGAAGGGGACGCGGCCGATGCGATCCATCTCGGCTGCTGTAAGATTCGCGTACCGCCGGGGCCTCATCCGGAGCCATCCCCGCGAAAGTCTTCCTAGCGCTGATTGAGGGAAACACCATGACCGTTCGCCTTGGCCGAGGACCCTCCCTTTCATTTGCTCTCGTCGTCGCGGCAACGATCGCCACCGCTGCGTGGCTCCGAGCCGAGGAGGCCGCCGCGCCTGCCCAGGAAACCCCGGCAGCCGACGTCAACGGCGACGACGAGGCCGCCCGGTTTGCGGCTTTCACCAAGGCGATGACGAACGTCAAGCTCGTCGGCCGGTTCACGATCGCCGGCGACGACGACAAGGATCCGATCCGCGATGAATACACGATCTCGTCGGTGGCAAAAGTTGGCGAGGCCGATCTGTGGATCGTGTCGGCGCGGATCCGTTACGGCAGCGTCGATCTCACGGTGCCAGTGCCTGTCGAGGTGAAGTGGGCGGGGAAGACGCCGGTGATCACGCTCGACAAGGTCACGATCCCCGGCCTGGGCACCTTCTCCTCGCGCGTCGTCATCGACAGCCCCCTCTACGCCGGCACCTGGCAGCACGACGCCGTCGGCGGCCACATGTTCGGGAAGATCGTGCCGGTGGAAGTGCCAGAAAAGGTACCAGCCACCAAATCTGGCGAAGACAGGTAAACGCCCGCTGGTAGACCGATCAGATTTCGGGTCTGCCAGCTTTTCGTGGCTCACGCCTCTGACCTGCTTGCCGCCAAGGCCACGGCGACGGGGCTGATCGCGTCAATCACCTCCGCCGCGATGCGAGTGGCGGGCGTGCGGGGTCATCCGGCCCTGCTGGGCAACTTTGCCGCTGTCGTCGGCAAGTGACGAGGTTGTCGACTCCACTGGCGCCTCCTCCTTCGGCCTCTCTCTTGTGCCAAGCCCTTTACGCTTTCCGTGCTGTGTCTTGCACGAATACGCTTGCCTGGACCACGTCGGTGCCCGCATTGCCCCCCGCTTCGCGACTTTTGGACCGGGGTGGTTGACCAACAAAACGGTTCCCGTAGCTTGCAGGGCTCGAGTTCCTGCAAAGCTTGCCTTCCCACCATGGAGTTTTCCAGTCATGAAGTCTGTCGTTCATTCACTGGCCGCCCGTCGCCGGGCCGCTGTCGCCATCGCCAGTGTCGGGGCCCTATTGATGGCTGCATCGTGGTTCGAAGGGGTCGCGACGGGTGAGACGATCACCTACATCAAACCGACGAACGCATCCAATTCGAATACCACGATCACGGTCAACGGCACGTACACCCAAAACCTCGGCATCGCCTTCACCACAGGGGCCTCGGGCCCGTTTGCCATCGACTGGGTTCATCTCGGGCTAAACACTTCCACGAGCACCGCGAGTTCGGCGTCGCTCACGATTGCTTTGCGCAACACCACGAACAACACCGCTTACAGCGCGGTTGCTGGCACGA
This sequence comes from Planctomycetia bacterium, assembly GCA_037147115.1. Taxonomy (GTDB): domain Bacteria; phylum Planctomycetota; class Planctomycetia; order Pirellulales; family UBA1268; genus QWOP01. Next base: position 2,694 of record JBAWVV010000453.1, read on the forward strand.
CGGCGCACGCCGTCGATACGGTGGCTTTCACAAAGCCGACGGCAACGTCGACGAACTTCTCTTTGGACCTGACCTCGGCAGATCTCACAAACATCAGCACTTTTTCGCTCCAGTCGAACACCGCTTATGCCCTGATCCTCTACGCGCCGACTGTGAATATCGGATTTCAGCGCACAACCGGATTCGCCAACGGGACAACGAACGCCAATTACACCGTCACCGACGGCTTTACGATGCTCGACACTTTCAAGAATAATACCGCGAACTATTCAGTTAATCCCAACAGTTTTCCCACCCTGGATATCTCTTTCGGCGCAACAGCAGCTCCGGTCCCCGAGATCGATCCCAGCGGCCTCGCCAGCACGATGTCGCTCGTGATCGGTTCGGTGGCAATGCTCGAGCAGCGGCGGCGGATGCGGGCAGCGCTGGCAGCCGTCGCCGTAGCAGCCTGATTCCATGGAGAAGCGTCGCTCGAGACTGGTGCTCGTCGGCCGGGATTCGGCCGACTGGAAGATCATCGATCCGCTCCTCTCTTCGAAAGAGCTGCCGGGCGTCGCTCGGCTCGTGGAGACGGGCACCAGTGGCAACTCGACGACACGCTAGCCGCAGCTCTCCCCGATGCTCTGGACGAGCATCGCCACGGGAAAGATGGCGTATCACCACGGCGTGCCGGGGTTCACGGAAGTGGACCCCGGCACCGGCGCCGTCGTGCTGGTGTCGGCCGCCACGCGGACGAGGAATGTCATGGC
>JBAWVV010000454.1:0-3430 GCA_037147115.1 Planctomycetia bacterium
GGGGGCGGCGGGGAAGGGGTGGCAACGGGTTTGTCGGACGGGAGATCCTTGGGGCGCGGAGTGGTAGAAGGCTTCGTCTCGCGCCGCAAGACCACCCCCAGGGCCGCGATCAGACTCTCGGGATTGGCGAGAACGGAGGGGTCGAGGGGAAGATAGGCAGTCCGATCGTCGACCAGCCGCAGCCGTCCAGCGGCCCCGCGCCCCGTTTCCTTGATCGCCTTCATGCGCCGCAGGTCATGGTGGCGGATCACCACCATCCCCGCTTCGCGGCCGATCGAGTCGACCCCGGAGGCCTGGGCAGCAACGCGGAGCCGTGCCCGGGCCAGAAGCCTTCCCACCGCATCGGGGGCGGGGCCGAAGCGGTCGGCCAATTCCGCGGCCAGGTCGTCGATATGGCTGTCGGTGGTCGCCCTGGAGAGCCGGCGGTAGATGTCGATCTTGGCCCGCAGATCGCCGACGTAATCGCGGGGGAGGAAGGCATCGCCGGGGAGGTCGAGCGTCACCTGAGGGGGATCGGAGGAAGGGATCCGCTTCATCCCGCGCACCGCCTGTTCGAGGAGGCGGCAGTAGAGCTCGTAGCCGACGGTGGCGATGTGGCCGCTCTGCTGGGTGCCGAGGAGGTTGCCGGCGCCGCGGATCTCGAGGTCGCGCATTGCCAACGAGAACCCCGCCCCCATGCTCGAGAATTCCTGGATCGCCCGCAGGCGCCGCGCGGCGGTGGGGGTGAGCCGGGCCGATTCGTCGACGAGCATGTAGCAGTAAGCGCGGTGGTGGGAGCGGCCGACACGGCCGCGGAGCTGGTGGAGATCGGCCAGGCCGTAGTGATCGGCCTCGTCGACGAAGATCGTGTTGGCGTTGGGGATGTCGAGTCCACTCTCGATGATCGTCGTCGCCAGGAGGATCTGCGTCCGCCCCTGGATGAAGTCGATCATCACGTCCTCGAGCTCGGTCTCCGAGAGCCGGCCGTGGCCGATGCCGATCGAGGCGTCGGGGACGAGCTGCTGGATCCGGTGCGACACGAGGTGAATGTCGTGAATCCGGTTGTGGACGAAGAACACCTGGCCGCCGCGGGCCAGTTCGCGGTCGATGGCGTGGCGAATCATCGCCGGATCCCACCGCGACACGCGGGTTTCCACCGCGAGGCGGTTGGACGGAGGCGTCGTCAGGCTGGAGATGTCGCGGATCCCGAGCATCGACATGTGGAGCGTGCGCGGGATCGGCGTCGCCGTCATCGTCAGCACGTCGATGCTCGCCCGCAGCGCCTTGAGCCGCTCCTTGACGTCGACGCCGAAACGCTGCTCCTCGTCGACGACCAGGAGCCCGAGGTTGTGGAAGTGGATGTCGGATTGGGCAAGCCGATGGGTGCCGATGACAACGTCGACGGTGCCCCGGGCGAGCCCCTCGAGCGTCTCCCGTTCCTCGGCCGGCGAACAGAATCGCGACAGCGACCGAACGGTGAAGGGAAACTCGGAGAACCGGGCAGCGAAGCTGCGACGGTGCTGCTCACACAGCACGGTGGTGGGGACAAGAACGGCCACCTGATGGCCCGCTTCGACCGCCTTGAACGCCGCCCGCATCGCCATCTCCGTCTTCCCGAAGCCGACGTCGCCGCACAGCAGCCGGTCCATCGGGCGGGCCCGTTCCATATCGGCCCGGATCGCGTCGGCCGCGGTCCGCTGATCGGGTGTGGGATCGAACGCAAACGCATCGGCGAACTGCCGCTGCCAGGTGGTGTCGGGGGGGAAGGCGATGCCGGGGCGGCTCTCCCGCTTGGCTTGCAGCTCGATCATGTCGGCGGCCATGTCGGCGATCGCCTCACGGACCGCCTGTTTCTGCTTCTCCCACAGCTTGCCACCGACCTTGGCGAGCTTCGGCGCGAGCTTGCCACCGCCGACATACTTCTGCACCAGCTCGATGGCGGAGGCAGGGACGTAGATCCTCGTCGCCTCGGCGAACTCGATGTCCAGATACTCTTCCGTCCGCCCCTCCTTCTCGAGCAGCCTCAAGCCCTTGTAGCGGCCGATGCCGTGGGCGAGATGGACGACGTAGTCCCCTTCGTGGAGATCGAGGAACGTGTCGATCGTCCGCGAGAGGCGTTGCCGCGGGGCCCGCGCCGTCACGTCCTCGCGGCGGAAAAGCTCGGCGCTCGAGACGAGGACGAGCTTCTCCGGAACGAGTCGAAAGCCGCCGGAGAGGTGGCCGCGGGCGAAGTGGAGGCGGCCGGTGCGGGCCGGCGCGCTGGCGGCGAGGAGCTCAGAGAGCCGGGCCTCCTCCGCCTCCGAGGGGCAGACGACCCACACCTCCTGATCGCGTCCGACCGTTTCCAATTCATCGCGAACACGGTCGAGCACGCCGGTGAATCGCTCGACACTCTCCACCGAGAGATTCGCGCTTGCCTCGAGGCTCGACGGGGCGACCGCCGCGAGCGTCACCGACGGGAAGCGGTAGATCCGCCGGAAAACATCCTCCGGCTCGGAGAGCCCGACATCGGCGCCGAGCCGCTCAAACGTCCGTCGCGCCTCGTCGGCAAGCTCGCCGGGCTCCACCAGCGCCCACCACGATCCGGCCGGCACGATGTCGGCCAGTTGCGTGCGGCGCTCCGGGACGGGGGCCGGAGGGGGCGCCGCATCCCCTTTTGGGCGGCGGCGCTTGCCAGCCGGCGCCGGGGGGGGCTCGGCCGGTGGCGGCCGGGGCGTGGCGGAGAGGGCGGTGACGTCGATGGCGTCGAGGGTCGCCACGCTCCGTTGGGAGACAATGTCGAAGGTCCGCAGCGATTCGATCTCGTCGCCGTCGAGCTCGAGGCGGACGGGGCGATCCCAGTCGAGCGCGAACAGATCGACGATCCCGCCGCGACGGGCGAACGTTCCCGTGGCTTCGAGGGCGTCGACGGCCCGCCATCCCCGGGAGCCGAGCCAATCGGCAAACTCCTGCGGGTCGAGCTTTCCCCCCACCTCGAGCCGGCGGGTGCTGGCCTCGATCTCGCGCGGATCGGCCAGTGGCGGGAGGAGGGCCTGGATCGAGGTGACGACAATCTTCGGCCGCTCGCCGCCGGGCATCGTGAGCCGTTTGACCAGCAGGAGTCGGCCGGCCGTGGCGGGATCCTCGGCGGCCTCATCCTCCCCGACGGCAAAGATCTCCAGCGCCGGCAGATGGGCAACGGGGAGATCGGTAAACAGGGCGAGATCGTCGACGAACCGCTCGGCATCGACGCCATGGGGGAGGACGACAACGAGGATCCGCTCGTCGCTCAGTTCACTCGCCAAGCTGGCCGCGGCGAGCGCAGAACTCGAGCCCCAGGTTCCGCCGATCGTGGCGCCGTGTCCCTCTTCGAGACTTTTGACGACGTCGGCGAACCCGTTGTGCGAGCGCAGGAGTGCGGCCAGCCCTACGAGCCGCGAGGAGGGCCCGGGAGCGGGCGGCCGGAAACCGG
>JBAWVV010000455.1:0-3430 GCA_037147115.1 Planctomycetia bacterium
GCTGCAACCAACATCGTGGAGGATCATCAGCCGGGCGAGCGTGCGGCCGTCGACGAGCACGATCTTCGTGTCGATCTGGCCGGCGTAATCGATCGCCTCGCGGGTGAACGTGCTCGTCGTAACGAATGCGCCGCGAGCGTGCGGCCCTCTCTGTCGGCGGAGCGACGGAGGAGCGGGAGGAAGATTTCTTGAAAGGCGGGGATGGGCATCGGGCTCACTCGGCTGCGGGACGATAGCGATCGTGTGCCGGATCTGGGGGGGGAAAGGGGCTACTGACATCGGCGAGCGTGACCGATGTGGAGACGGCGTTCGCCCAAGCCAGGATGCGGTCCTTCGCTGTGCGGTCGGACTTGTTTTCGTAGTCCTTTCGATTGATTTCCTGAACATTGCAGTGGGCCCACGGCTCCCCGTGCTCACGGTCCAACTCATCCGGTGATGGGCTGAAGTGGAGCCATTCGATCCCCACCGATCTGGCACACTCGATGAGCGCGGATGGAAGCAGTCGGGCAAGCCGATAACGCTGATCCGGGGTATTCGACCGAAATGCCGCCCAGACATCGGACCGATACCGGAGCCGGATCAGCGAAAGTCCGTCGACATCGTTCGGCGATGGGAGAAAAAGCGAGCGGTCGACGAAAGGCGGTGCAGCTCGCGTCTCGTCGAAAAACAGAGGCCGACCGCCGCCCACCTTGATCTGGCGAACGAGGATCTCGTCCGGATCCACCGTGGGGGTCTTCGTGCTGCTCGCCCCATCTTCCTCGCCCGCGCTCATGGTCGGTCAGGTCGGAAAACCCTCTTCGAGCGTCCGCGACTCGGCGAAGCCGTCGCGGTAGGTGACGATTTCGATCGTGCCGTCGTTGAGAAAGGCAACGGTCTGGATCGACTCGGTGCCGTTCAGGTCGTTCCGCCATTCGACGATGATGCCGCCGTCGGGGGCGGGCACGATGCAGATCGGCGTGTTGGTTGGGTCGATCCGCCGCATCTCCCTGAGAATCCTGATCGCGGCATCGATCGTCGCATTGCTCGGAGCCGGCTCCGGGATCGATCCGCTCGTGTTCCAGATGCCGAGGAGCGCATCGATGCATTGGTCCCACACCGCGGCATGATCCGCGCGCGAGGAGGTGGCGATGGCGTCGGGTGCCGCCTCGATGCCGGGGGCCGGGCCTGGTTCGAGCGTCGCGATGGAAGAGTCAGTCGTCATGGCGTCCCCAAACCCGCTTCGCCTCTTCCGAGGCGAGGCCGTCGAAAGCGCCGACGATCAGATCGTGCCCCCAGCGGAGCCCCCGCTCGATCCCGGCATTGCTATCAGTGTGACCGGCGGCCTCCTTGGCCGGCAAGGCCAGCCTCCCCCGGGCGGTGACTGTCATGAACAGCAGGTCACGGAAGCCGGGCGCCGGCCCGCGGCCCGGCTTCGGCTCGACGTACAGCCGGGCGGGCGGATCTTGCGTCTCCCAGACCCACTGCCCCTGGAGTCCGGCGAGCTTGGCCCCCTCGACGCCACGGAAAGGACCGGCCCACAGTCCGGGAAACACGCGCGGCCAATCAGCGGCGGTTTGCCAAAGCTCGCCGGAGGGAATACGGTTGACGTAGACGACCTCCCACACTGCGGCCGTCGCCGTCGCCAGTCCGACGCCCCGAAGGAAGCTGTTCCATGCGTGCCAGCACTCAAGGAATCGCTTGAGCGTCCGCGTGAACCGCGGGTATCCGTCGGCTTGATCGTCGCGTCTCCGCCAGTTCACGACGATGCGGTTGGCCTGCACCTGCTGCATCCAGGCTAAGTCTTCGGAGGTCATCTGCACCCGAGTATCCGGCTCCTCGGCGAGAGCCAGACGGAGTGACGGCGGGATCCATGATCGGCCGCCGGCGAACTCCTCGCTGATCGCCGGCAGACCATTGGTGGAGTGGACGACGGGAAACTGGTCCCGCTGCGTCGCCCAATAGGCGCCAAGATGTGCCTGCGTCAGTCGCTTGGGCGTGTCGAACTGGACTGAAATCGCCACTTCGACGAGCGGGGCGCGGGAGTAGGTGATCGAACTCGGAGCGACTTCCATAGGGGGTCCTTCGGACCTTGGGGAACGGACGAGCCCAGTCTAGATTCGGGGCAGAGCCCCTGACGATACCCGGGCGGGCCTGGGTTCCCTCCGGAATCGCCCGTTTGGGCCCGGTACCCTATTCCTCGACGAAGTAATCGCTGTCGAGTTTCTTGACGACGTACGTCTAAGCGGGGCTGCAGCCGACGTCGTGGAGGATCATCAGCCGGGCGAGCGTGCGGCCGTCGACGAGCACGATCTTCGTGTCGATCTGGCCGGCGTAATCGATCGCCTCGCGCGTGAACGTGCTCGTCGTCATGAACACCCCCTTCCGGGCCCGTCGGCCGTGGAGGGCACCGACAAACTTGTGGATATCGGGGCGGCCGACCGACCCGGCCCAGCGCTTTGCCTGGAGGTAGATCGTCTCGAGGCCGAGCCGATCCTCGTGGATCAGGCCGTCGATTCCCTCGTCGGCCCCGGCACCGGTGAGCCGGCCGGCGGCTTCGCCCCATCCGCCGTAGCCCATGGCCTTCATCAGATCGAGAACGATCTTCTCAAAGAACGCCGGCGAGCGGTCGGCGATCTCGTCGAGGATTTGGGCGGCGAGCTCGTCGTTGAGTGCCCCGTGAGCCTTTTCGAGAATGGCGTCGGGGGTCTCCGTAACGGAGACGGGCGAGGGATCGGGCTGGTTCGTACCCCCGTCGTCAGCGGTTCGCTGCTGCCGGAAGGCCCGAAACGACTCGAACCGGTGAAGGTAATCGAGGTCCTCTCTGTGCCAATGTTCGGCGAGACACCTGCCGCGTCCCCGTGAGAGGAGAAGGCCAGGAGGCAGGCATATGGAGACTGAGAGGATGATTAGACTCCCCTGGCGCTGAAGCGTCGCGGACTCAAGGCCGACCCGCACTCGCCGCTCTTCGAGAAGAACAAGCCGCTCCCGCGAGGGAACGCCAAGCGGCTGCGGAAGCACTGCCGAAGGATGCAATTCTCGACGGCCATAAATCCCGCCCAGGGCCGGAAGATGATCCCTGGGGATCAGACAGCCGCCAAAAGATTGCGAGAGCCAGCCATGACCGCGGTCGCGGAGTTGGTCGATTCCGGCGGCACCGCGGCGGCGGGACTCCATCCGAGATCGACAAACCGTTAACGCTCGTGCGCGATTGGTCCACCGACTCTCGCTATGATTCGAGGGAATCCAAAGGCGATCAAGCCGAACCGTTTCCGATGGCGGGCGAAGCCATCGTCACGCGGGCGGCAAAGAGGATTTTAGATGGACAGCACGGTTACTAGGGGGAAGTCTGACGACATCCTCGAGCGAATCATCGCCGTCCTGTGCACGTACCGGAAGGATCATCCCCGGGCCGCGATCGATCTCTATCGCCAAAACAGTGTTTCCGTGAAGA
>JBAWVV010000456.1:0-3429 GCA_037147115.1 Planctomycetia bacterium
GGCCTGCGGGTCCGGGGGGAGATGAAGGGGGTGGGGGCGGCGCGGTGGTGCCAGCCGACCCGGCCGGAAGACAGCGACGGGCTCCATCTGTGGATCGCCACCCGCCCCACTGGCGAGAGCCATCGGGCCGGTCGGTTCTGCCGCCGGCTCGCCCTCCTCCCGACCGGCGGAGGCAAGCTCGCCGACAAGCCGGTGGCCGTGGCGGCAGTCATCCCGCGGACGAGCGAGATCCCGGCCGAGCTTCCGGAAGGCGCGGTGCCGATCGAGGCCAAGCTCCTCGCCGACGGCTGGAGCATCGAAGCCCACATCACCGCCGCGGCCCTCCCCGGCTGGGATCCGGCCGAGATCCCGCGGCTGGGGTTCTTCGCCGCCGTGATCGATCGCCGCCTCGGGCGGATCCCCTACGGAGCGCCCCCTGAGTATCCCTGGGAGAGCGATCCGACCACCTGGATGGAGCTCGACCTCGCCGGGGCCTGACTCGTCAGCCGCGAACAGCCACCGGCGTCGGCCCGTCAGCGGCGTCTATAGCGGGCACTGCCGAAGGCGAGAATCGGCATGAAGATAAACGGCAGGAAGAACAGTCCACAGGCGAACCCGAGCCCCTTGCCGAAGTTCCGTGCCAGCCCCTGGCAGTTGAGCGCGTAGGCCAGCATGCTCGCGAGCATGCCGATGACGATGATCGCCAAGCCGGCGAAAGTCCCCGCCAGGCCGGCCGCCGACACGATCACCGCTCCGATCTGGGGAAGAAAGTAGAACACCATCACCCACGCGGGCAGGCCGGCGATGTCGAGAAAGACGACATTGTTATAGAAGGGGATCATGCACTCCCAGCCCTGTCGACCGGCCTTGGTAAAGATGATCCACACCGCGGCGGCCATGGCAAAGGCGAGGACGAGCGTTACGCCCAAAACCGCCACGACCCATCCGGCGGCAGCTCGCGGCGCTGCCGCTCCCCCTCCCTGCCGCTCCAGGTCACGCTTGGCCCCCTCTCGAACGGCCTCCTCGAACTTCTTCGAATCGAACGCCGCGCCCGGATTACGGATCTGTTCGAGGGCTTGCTCCCTGATCTTGTTCGTATTGGCGATCGTCTCCCGCAGGCTGCGGTCGGTGTTGACGATCTGATCGTGCCTGCTCTGCGAGGCATCGACCGGCAGGTCCTTCCATCCGGACTCCTGCGGCTCGCTCCTCCCCTGTCCCGCTACCACTTCGGGCCTCTCGACCATGGTCGGCAGGGCCACGGCGGCAAACGTGGCGATCGAAGGCGTTTCCAGGCGGCGGATCCCCTGCTCGAGCGACTCGTTCGGCTGGAGCCTGACGAGCGGGCTGGACGAATAGACGAGGTTTTCTGACCAGGCCACGCCATCCGCCGTCCGAAACTCGATCGATGCCACGAGTGGATTGGCCTCCATCGTCGGCGGCCCTGCCGGGCCATTGCCGACGCCAAACACTCCCAGGAGGGCCGTGGTCCGAGGAGCGAGGCGATCGAGTCGGGCCACGAGCCTCGTCGGCGCCTCGGCCACGACCTGGTAGCCGGCCTGTTGGGCGAGGCCGGCGAGCGTCTGCTCGAGCGCCGCCTGATCGATCTGCACCCCTTGGGAAACCTCGCAGCCGACCTTCACCGCGCTCCCCGCGCGGAGCAGGATCGGATCGGCCACGGCCACCCAGCTGGCGCGTCTGGCCTCCGCAGCCGGGTGGGGCACGGTGAGGAAGCAGAGCTGATCGTCCACGCGGGCAACCACCGTCGATCCCGATACGCTCCAGCCACTGTTGAGCTGGTATTTCCAGAGCACCGCCTTGCGCTCGACATCGATCAGCGCCCCCGATCCGGTGAGGATCGTCGTCGGTCCCACCCACGATACCGTGCCGGTCGCCTCCGGCGACTGGAAACGGACCGGATCCCCGCCGGCAACACAGTCCTGGATCGACACCCATCCCGGCTCGACGATCGCCAGCTTCTGCCCCGCGGGATCGAAGGCCAGACCAGAAACAGTCAGCGCCGTGGGCACCGTCACCACCGTGCGCCGTGAGGCCGGTTCGATCACCACGACCTGATTGGCGGTGGGGATCGCCGCATAGCGCAGGCCTCCGCTGGCGGCCGCCGGCCCGGTGCTCGGAAACACCTGGAGCGCCTTGCAGGTATCGAGCTCCCAGACGCCGGCGGCGGTCGTGAACGACACGAGCGCATGGCGGGCCGAGAGGAGCCGGGCCCCGACGATCTCTGCAGCAAAGTCCTTGTCGATCCGGGGGCAATCCCGGCTGAACTTCAATGCGGGCGTCCCTTCGGGAAAGCCCGAGGCGAGCACGAGGCGCGTCGGCTTATCGGCCGCCATAATGCCGTACTTCGACCCGCGCTCGCCGAGGAGCGTCATCCCCGATTCGATGTCATGGTCGAGGATCTCGTAGAGCTCCTTCGTCTCCTGGACCATCGTCGCGGTGTCGGCGGAGGCATCGATGAGGTAGATCCGGGAGAGCAGGTCCGCCGATTCCCGCCTGATGACGCTGACGAGGAAACGCCCCCCTTCCGTGTCGAGCGGCACCGCGCGCGACACGTGCTCGGTGCTGTAGTGCTTGCTGATCTCCACGGCGCACGTGGCCCTGATCGCCCCCAGCGCCGCGCCGGGATCGCTGACAAAGCCCCCCACCGGCTCCGCTGGCGTGGCAAGCTTGGTCGGCCACACGAGCACCCCCTTGGGGCTGCCGGCTCGCTTCGCGGGGATGTCGCGCAGTCGCACCAGATCGGCGTCAGACGGCTTCGGCTCCTTGCCGTTCCCCTTCTCGGCAGCCGGATCATCGTCGGCCTCGCCGGACCGATCGGGCCGCGGCTTCTCCGCGCCGCCGTTGCTCTTGTCGTCGTTGCTCTGCTTGTCAATGTCCTGGTCGTCGGCCTTGCCGTCGTTGTTCTTCATGAGGCGCCGGACATGCGCCCTGTCGGCCGCACACAGCCGGGAGAGGGGAACGGTAATCTCCTTGCCGTCCTCCTTCGCCAGCCGGACCTTCTCGCCGTCGAAGTCGACAAGTTCGGCCCGAACCTCGAACTTCCCCGACTCGTCGCGCCAGGTGCGAATCTCCCCCGCGGCCAGCGCCGGCCCGATCGCGAGGACAAGCATCATCTGGAGGACCATGACCAACGTCCGCAACCATCGCCCCACAATCATTCGCGCCATCGCTCCCCCCTCACGTCGCATCCGTATCCATGGGGGCTCTGCCCCCCACCCAACGCAGCGTACGTCTTGCGCCGCGGCCGGGCAAGGTTTCGGAGCCTTCGGCTCCGTCACGCATACGGCTCGATAACGAGCTTCGCCGGCGGGAGGCTGTCGAGAAAGACGCGGCCGTAGGGCTTGGTAAGCACGCGGGGATCGAGGATCACGACGCGCCCCCGATCCTCGGCGGTGCGGACGAGCCGACCGAAGCCCTGCTTGAGCTTGAGCG
>JBAWVV010000457.1:0-3417 GCA_037147115.1 Planctomycetia bacterium
GTGCGGCCGCAGGCGTCGCGGTGCCTTCAGTCGCTGCCGCTGCCGGCGGTGCGGCCGGGGTCCTGCGGACCGGATCGTCGGCGCGCGTGATCCCTGTCTGGATCGACGAGACCGCCAGTGCGATCACCGCGCTCCATCGGCAGCGACCTCGCAGACGCGAGGATTGGGCAGAGGTCTTCATGGAGTGGTCCATTGGCCATCGGAAAGCGAGTCATGCCCGAGTCATGCCGCTGGTGGAGCCATGCAGACTCCCCATCTGCCAGTATCGACACCCCGGCATCTTCGATTCGACCGGAGGAACCGTTCCAACCGACAGGCTCTGCACCTCCCCCGCCCATCGCCCTCTCTTCGAAGCCCCCATCCTCTCTCGCTTACCATTTCCCTTTCAGACCCCCAGGCCAAACCGGGCCGCAGAGGGGAGGAAACTTTGCAAACAGATCCCCCGCCACCTAGTTTACGGACCTCCAATCCGCGCCTGACCGATCGTCTCCCTCCGCCACGTCCCCGGGTCTGCCGCCGATGATCGTCCAGGAACTCCACCGGATCCAGCATCACCACCGCTACCTGCCCGGGGAGGAGCTGCGGCGCCTGTCGCAGCGGACCGGCACGCCGCTCCACCGGCTCCAGGAGGTGGCGAGCTTCTTTCCCCACTTCCGGCTCGAGCCCCCGCCGAGCGTGGAGGTGCGCGTCTGCCACGACATGGCTTGCCATCAGCAGGGGTGCGCGGGCTTGAAGGCAGGCCTGGAACGCCGCTGGGCGAGCGAGATCGCGGCCGGTCGGGTCGCCGTCGGCTCTGCGTCGTGCCTGGGGCGCTGCGATCGACCGGTGGCCGTGACGGTCAACGACGCCCTCCTCGTGGCCCGCGATCAGGCGGAGATCGACGGGGCCGTCAGCGAGATTCTCGCCGGGAGGGACTTCACCCCCGACACCGACGGGGTGACGATCACAAACAAGCCGTGGCGGATCGATCCCTACGACGGGCCGGGGGACTACAAGGCGGTGCGGGCCTTCGTGGCCGGCGGCACGCGCGAGGGGGTGATCGAGCAACTGAAGGTGGCCGACCTGCGCGGCATGGGGGGGGCGGGGGTGCCGGCGCAGCAGAAGTGGAACGACGTCTGGCGGGCGGCCGGCGAGGAGAAGTATGTCGTCTGCAATGGCGACGAGAGCGAGCCGGGAACCTTCAAGGACCGCGAACTGTTCACGCGCCATCCCCACCTCGTCCTCGAGGGGGTGATCCTCGCCGCCCTCGTGACCGGTGCCCAACGCGGCTGGATCTACATCCGCCACGAGTATGGCGAGCAGATCGCGATCATGAAGCGCGAGATCGAGCGCGCCCGGGGGCTGGGGGTGTGCGGGGCGAAGGTCGGCGGCGGCACTCGCGATGTCGAGATCGAGGTTTTCACGAGCCCGGGGGGCTACATCTGCGGGGAGCAGAGCGCGCTCATCGAGGCGATGGAGGATCGGCGTGCCCAGCCGCGGAACAAGCCGCCGCAACTCGAGACCAACGGCCTCTACGACCGCCCCACGCTCGTCAGCAACGTCGAGACGTTCGCCTGGGCACCGGCGATCATGATCCACGGCGGACAGTGGTATGCCGACGGAGGGAGCGGCGGCTGCAAGGGGAGGCGACTGTTCTCGCTCTCGGGGGATGTGGTCCGCCCCGGGGTGTACGAGGTCCCCAACGGGCTCACGCTCCGCGAACTGCTCAACGACCTTGCCGGCGGGGTCGTCGGCACGCTCAAGGCTTTTGCCGCGTCGGGGCCGTCGGCGGGATTCCTTCCGGCGCGGCTGCCGGTGTCAGCGCTGCCGCGGGGGTGGGAGAAGCGCGCCCCGGCCGACCTCGTCGCGCGGGTGACGGCGGGCGGCGGGACCGAGCTCGACATCCTCGACTTGAATCTCGATCTGCAGCGCTTCCGCGATCTCGGGCTGGCGATCGGAGCGGGGCTCGTCGTCTACAACAATGAGCGCGACATGCTCGCCGAAGGGCTCAATGGCTCGCAGTTTTTCCGCGACGAATCGTGCGGGAAGTGCGTTCCCTGCCGGCTCGGCTCGGAGAAGATCGTCCATGTCGCCGAGGATCTCGTTGCCCGGCGCCACGACGCGGCCGGCCTCGCGCTCCAGCGGCGGCTCGTCGACGACCTGGCACGGGCGCTGGAGATGACGTCGATCTGCGGCCTGGGGATGGTGGCGGCGAAGCCGCTCCAGACGGCGCTTCAGTTCTTCCCCGCCGATGTCGAGCGCCACCTGCGGAGAAACGACCGATGAGCGGACCCGTGCCGATGGCCGACCACGACGACCACCACCTCCCGATCCCGATCGAGGAGGACGGGCTGTTTGCCCGCGACTTCAACGGCCAGCTCGTCCGCATGGACAAGGTGACGTCGGCCGACTTCGAGCGGCAGATCACGATCCGCATCGACGGCCAGGAGGTGACCGTCGCCAAGGCCGTCCCCCTCACCGATTCGCAGGGGAAGATTCTGCGCGACAGCGAAGGGCGACCGATCCCGCGGGCGACGACGATCCTCAACGCCGCCACGAAACGCTACGAAGGCGTTGCTGGGGGCAATCCGATCCCGGTCCTCTGCCATCAGGAGCACCTCCACCCCGTCGGCGTCTGCCGGGTGTGCTGCGTGGAAATCGCGAAGGTGAAGCGCGGCGCGATGCAGCGCGAGCGCAAGCTCCTCCCCGCCTGCCAGCACCGCGTCGAGGAGACGATGGAGGTGCAGACGATCGCCTCCCCCGACCTCGCCGCGCGGCGGCGGATCGACGACCAGGTGCGGACGCTCGTCGACATGCTCGTCGCCGATAGCCTCCCGGCCGACTGGGAGACGACGCTCCCCTCCAACGAGCTCGGCCGGCTCTCCCGGCGGCTCGACCGGCTGGCTGAGGAGGGGCGGGCCCTCGAGCACGCCGCCACGCCCGAGGCCGATCCGGCGGCGATTGCGGCGCGCTGGCCGCTGATCGGCACGGCCGGGATCCCGCTGCGTGAGACCCCGCGCGGGAAGGATCCCTCGTCGCCGCGGATCGCCGTCGACCACGACCAGTGCATCCTCTGCGACCGGTGCGTCCGCGCCTGCACCGACGTCAAGGAGAACATGGTCATCGGGCGCACCGGCAAGGGCTACACAACCCGGATCGGCTTCGACCTCGACGATCCGATGGGGTCGTCGAGTTGCGTCGCCTGCGGGGAATGCATGATCAGCTGCCCGACCGGCGCGCTGATGTTCCGCGATCAAGTCAAGGAATCGGACCATACGGAAGGCACCGCGGCGCGGGTGTCGGCGGCGCAGCTCGAGGGGATCCCCCTGTTCGCCGGCGTGCCGCCGAAGTTTCTCGAGTGGAACTCCGACTCCGTCGAGCGGCGGATCTACCAGCCGGGCGATGTCATCTGCCGGGAGGGGGAATATGCCTCAACGG
>JBAWVV010000458.1:0-3410 GCA_037147115.1 Planctomycetia bacterium
GGCGGAGCGAGAGTGGACGCGGCGCCCGACACCCCCCCTTCAAACTCCCCCTGTCGGGCGGGGTAGCGCGCGTGAGCACGCTGGCCTCTGTGGCGGCGCGAGTGTCCGTCGAGCGTCGCCGGCAGCCGCCGCGGGGGAGCCAGCGGATGGATGTCGGGTTTGCCGCCGATGGGATCCGTCTCCGGCTCGAGGCCCGCATCGATGCACTGCTCGCGCCACTGGTGGCGATCGGGCTCGAAATCCCGGAGGGTTGTGACATCGATCAGGTGTCGCTCCGCGAGGATCCGGGGGGCGCCCCCGCCGCGGCCGAGATCGCTCCGATCGGGGTCCGGTGGCGCCGCGACGGCCCCCGGCGGATCGTCGTCGTCGTCCAGCGCCCGCGCCCCGGTGTGTTCCTCCTCGACGTCGCCGCCAGCCTTCCCGGAGCGCCGTCTCGCGCAGGCAGCCTCCCACTGATCCGGTCCCTTTTCGATCCGGGCGGACCGCTGACAGCGACCTGGAGAATGGCGGAGGGGCGCGTCGCGATCGTCGGCGGCGGTGGACCGGGGGGCGAGGCGGTCTTCGCTTCGAGCGGATCGGTGGAGGTCGCCGCCGATGCTCCGGCCCCCGCATACCGGGTCATCGACCGCGCGCCGGACGAGGCCGTGGCCGCGCCGGTCGCTGCTCCAACGCCGCTCCGCGAGCCGGGGGTCGAGGTTGCTTCCGGCGCAGGGCTCGGGGAGGCCAGGGTCGAGTTCGCCGAGACCCACCTGGCGATCGATGCCCGGGGACGGGCCTGGGGAGTGTCGAGATTCGATGTCGTCGCCGCCGATCCGCTGATCCGCATCCGGATCCCGGCTGGGATGCGGATGTTCGATGTGTTCGTCGACGGGCGGATCGCCAACGATGCCATCCCCGCCCGGTCGAGCATTGCCGAGAATGCCTGGGAACTGCGGTTGCTCGATGTCGGCTGGCCCCGGTCGATCGTCGCGGTCTATGCCGGCGACGTCAGCGACGGCCTGCCGGTCGACGGCATCCTCGAGATCCCCGAGCCGGGCATCGTCGGGCTCTCCTCCCTCCACGCCGCGTGGATCCTCGAGCTCCCCGATGGGATCGTGGCCCGAGCGCTCCCGCCGACGGCCACCGTCGACGAAGTGACGATGACGGCGGCCCGACACGGGGCGATCGAGCGACTCGCGACCGGCTTCGACCGGGCAATCGCTCGGGCCGCGCCGGACGACGCCCGCCGGCTCGGGGATTTCCTTCAGCAGCGTCGCCGCGAGGCGGTCCTACCGTTGCCCGCAGCCTGGTCGCACGTCGGTATGCGCGACAGTCATGCCGCCGCCGCGTGGGCGCCCCCGATGCGGTTCCTCCAGGGGCGGGATGTGCCCAGTCTGCGGATCGTCGTCGCCCGTCGCACCGACGCCTCGTTGTCGGGGCGGGCGATCACGACGGCCGTCCTGCTCCTCGGCATCGTCGCCCTCCTCGAGGCCCGCCGGAGGAGCCCGCTGGTGGCGCGCTTCGCCTCGGCGCTCCTTGGTCCCTGGTGGGTGGCGCCGATCTTCGTGATCGTGGCGGGGGGCGTGTGGATCGCGACGCTCGATCCGACCTGGCCGGGATGGCTGGCGATGGCCATCGGCGCGGCGCTGGTGTCGGTGTGGATGCCGCGGCAGTCACGGCGCTGGTTCGGCTGGCGAGCGCCGTGGGGGGGAGGGCAAACCAGGCGCATCGTGACCGGAGAGACCGCCACCCGGCTCGGCCCCGGCCCCCGGCTTGCCACGGGGAGCAGCGCCGCGGCCGGCGCGGCCTCCGGTTCGACCGTCCGCCCGACGGCCTGATCGAGCCGACCGCCCTCCGCGGGCGACCGTTGCCGAGCCCTGTCGGCTCGCCCCCCCGCCGGAGCGTCGTCGCCGCAAGAGCGTTTTTCCCGCGGTTGCGTGGGGAAAAGCGGTCTGGTTCCGCGTCGCGGCGGTTCGCTAGTGTCCGCCCCCCCGCGATCGGCATGACCGCGGGAGCCGCGATCGCGTGCCGAAGGAACGGCACGTTGATTCCCACGGAGGTGGAGCCGACATGCTGGAACGATGCTTCGTGCGACCGGTGCTCGTGGTGCTCGCTGCCGTGCTCGCCCTGGGGGCCGGACGGGTCAGTGCCGCCAGCCATCGAACCGCGAACTTCGTCATCGACGCGCCGACCGATGGCCAGGCGCGAAAGATCGGCGCTGCCGCCGAGCAGTATCGTCATGACCTCGCGGTGGAATGGCTCGGCAAGCCGCTGCCGCGGTGGAACCGCCCCTGTCCGATCAAGGCCCAGGTCGCTCCGCATCTCGGGGCCGGCGGCGCCACGAGCTTTGTCTTCGACGCCGGCGAGGTGTTCGGCTGGACGATGACGATCCAGGGGAGCGAGGAACGGATCCTCGACTCGGTCCTCCCCCACGAGATCACCCATACGATCTTCGCCAGCCACTTCCGCCGTCCGCTGCCGCGCTGGGCCGACGAGGGGGCCTGCACGACGGTGGAGCATCCGGTGGAGCGCGCCCGGCAGCACCGCCTTCTGATCGAGCATCTGACGACCGGCCGGGGGATCGCCTTTCCTGAGATGTTCGCGATGCGCGAGTATCCCGCCGACGTCCTCCCCCTCTACTCGCAGGGCTATTCGCTGGCCCGCTATCTGATCGAGCGCGGCGGTCGGCACCGCTACGTCGCCTTCGTTGGCGACGGCCTCGCCACCGACGACTGGACCGGCGCCCTTCAGCGTCACTACGCCGTTCCGGGCGTGGCCCAGCTTCAGCACACCTGGCTCGACTGGGTCCGTCAGGGCTGCCCGGCTCCCCCGGCATCACTCCTGGTCGCGGCACCGGCCCCTCCAGCCGCGCTGGCTCAAGGCACCACGGCCCGTGGGCAGAGCCCGGAGCCGCTCCCCGTGCCGCTTCCCGAGCCGCTTCCCGAGCCCGCCGCTCCCCAGGCCCGTCCGGTGGCAATGGCGGGGCGGCGATCGATCTACGCCCTCCAGGCCCGCCGCATTCCCGACGGCGGCCTGCCGTCGGACCGGCCCGAGCCGGCCGTCCCCACGCTCGCCCCCTGAGCGATCGGGGAACGGCATCCTAGAGACGTGCGTCGGCGGAGGCCTTCCGGGTGGAAGAGGTGCAGGCCGAGAGGAGCCGGTGCCGTCGCCGCAGGTTCCGGAGGTCTTCGGCCGCACCCTCAAATGGTTGGGGCTGGCCGAGCAACGGCCCGCCGAACCGGGCGATTCCACCGGCGGCAGCGTTGGGTAGGATGAGAGAGGGGCGGTGCGACAGGGGGCCGATCGCTGATCGACGTGGTCGTTCGCCAGAGAATGTAACGGAGGCTGCCGGTGGAAACGCGACGTCCTCTACGGCCTGACGGCTGGTTGATCGACGACCATCCACGAGGGTGGGATCTTCGATGGTTGCC
>JBAWVV010000459.1:0-3409 GCA_037147115.1 Planctomycetia bacterium
CCCCACCGGGCCGATCCCCGCGAGCTTTCCGGGGCGATCTTGGCAAGCCTGCAAAACCTCGCAGGCGGCGCCTCCACCCCGGGCACGATCGTTGAGATTCCGGTCGCCTACGGCGGTGATGACGGACCCGATCTGGCCGCCGTGGCGGCCCACGCCGGCCTCGATTCCGAAGCGGTGGTGAGGCTCCACACCACGACCGACCATGTCGTCGGCATGATCGGATTCGCCCCCGGCTTCCCCTATCTTCTCGGCCTCCCCGCGGCGCTCGAAGTCCCGCGCCGCCCGACGCCGCGGACGAGCGTGCCGGCCGGCTCGGTGGCGATCGCCGAACGCCAGACGGGGATCTATCCGCGGACAAGCCCCGGTGGCTGGCATGTCATCGGCCGCACGCCCCAGGCGATGTTCGACCCCCGCCGGGATCCCCCCGCGCTGCTTCGTGCCGGTGATCTTGTCCGCTTCGTGCCGGTCACCGGCCCGACACGCGACGGGGAGAGGAGCGGATGAACATGATCGAGGTCGCGACCCCGGGGATGCTCACCACCGTCCAGGATCTCGGCCGCTCCGGCTCTCGCTCCAGTGGCGTCGGCCCCGGTGGCGCGGTCGACACGCTCTCCCACCGCGTCGCCAATCTCCTTGTCGGCAATCCCGCCGACGCTGCCGCGCTCGAGATCACCCTCTTCGGGCCCCGGATCGGCTTTCCGACGGGCGCGTGGGTGGCGATGACCGGCGCGACGGTCGGCGCGGTGGTCGTCACCGCCGACGGCCGGTCGACCCCGGTGCCGGCTTGGCATCCGATCTGGGTGCCAGACGGGGCAACGCTCATCTGTGGCCCCTGCGCTCCGCACGGCTGCCGGTCGTCGCTGGCCGTGGCTGGCGGGCTCGATGTCCCGCTGCTTCTCGGGGGCCGGGGGACCGACCTCCGCTCCGGCTTCGGTGGATACCAGGGAAGAGCCCTGCGGGCCGGCGACCAGATCGCTGTCGGAGCGGCGCTTCGCAAGCCCCCAGCCGACCGGCACCTGGCCGTCGTCGACCCGAGGACCGTGCCCCCCGAGCTCACCCCCTGGCCGAACGGAAGCCCGGCCAACGGGGCGGCCCCGCCGCCGATCCGCGTTCTCCGTGGACCGGAGTTTGACGCCTTTCCGACCGCCAGCCACGAGGCACTTTTCAACACCCCGTTTGTCGTCACCCCTGACTCCGACCGGAGCGGCTGCCGGCTTTCCGGGACGGCTCTCGCGCCGCCAACGATGACGCTCTCCGAGGTCGTCGTGGCGGGCACGATCCAGGTTCCCCCCTCCGGGCAGCCGATCGTGCTGGCAGCCGATCATCCCGTCACCGGGGGCTACCCGCGGATCGCCGTCGTGGCCACGATCGATCTCCCCCGCATCGCTCAGGCGTTCCTGGGTGCGCCGCTGAGCTTTGTCGAGATCGGGCACGACGAGGCGCAGCGTCTCCTCCGGGAGCGCGAACAGTCACTCCGCATCTTCACGCTCGGCCTGGAGTACCTGCGGTGAGCACGGCTTCGCTCTCGATCGATCTCAACGGCGACGTCGGCGAGTGGGATTCCACCGCCGCGGACGCTGCCGCGCGCTTCCGGGCCGACGCCGACTTGGCCGCGTCACTCACAAGCCTCAACGTCGCCTGCGGCGGCCATGCCGGCGATGCCGGCTCGATGCGGGCGCTGGCGTGCCTCGCGCGCGACCGCGGCCTTGCCCTCGGGGCCCATCCCTCCTTTCCCGACCGGAGCGGCTTCGGACGGCGCCCGCTGGCGCTGCCACTGGCCGACATCGAGCGCCTCGTCGTCGAGCAGGTCGGCGGGCTTGTGCGGATCGCGGCAGAGGAGGGGATCGGCGTCGGCCATGTCAAACCCCACGGCGCCCTCTACAACCTCGCGGCCACCGACGCCGCCGTGGCTGACACAATAGCCCGCGGGGTGGCGCGGGTGAACCCGGGGCTCGTCCTCGTCGCCCTCTCCGGCAGCGCCAGCATCGACGCCGGTGCCCGGGCCGGGCTCGCCACGGCAAGCGAAGTCTTTTCCGACCGGGCCTACGAATCAGACGGCAGCCTTTCGCCGCGAACACTCGCCGACAGCCTCCTCACCGATCCCGACGCCGCGGCCGCAAGGCTCGTGCGGATGATCCGCGACGGCACCGTGACATGCCGGCAGGGGACGCTCCTCCGCGTCACGGCGACGACCGCCTGCATCCACGGCGACACTCCCGGGAGCGCTGATTTCGCCCGGCGGCTCCGGGCGGCACTGGTCGCCGCGGGGATCGGCACTGCGGCGATCGACGTCGCTCGGCTGGCCTGAGGTCGACTTGCCGTCAGCGGACGTCGGCCCCGCCGTCATCCTCCACGGCCTGTTCCATGGGGTCTGCCCCGCTTGCCTCCGTGGCGTCCAGTGTGGCTTCCTCCGCGGCCAGCGCCCGCGCTTCGGGCCACGGCGAGGGGACCGGAGGGAGATCGGGGGAGACGACGCGCGGCGTCTTCCGGCCGACGGCGTCGGTCTTGATCGGCTCGAAGCCGCGGTCCCACACCGGCGAGTCGGCCGGAAGGGTGAAGTCGCCCGCCTGGGGATCGGCAAAACCGGGATCGGCGACGATCGAGCCGCTCTCCAGCTTCGTCTTCTGCCGGGCAGCGAGCGTCGACCCGTCGGGGAAGGTTACCTTTCCCCCTTCGTGCCAGTAGCAGTTGTTCCGGGCGACGATGCCAGTGTTCCAATCCCCCTTGGCCAGCGCCGTGTCGGAATCCCACCAGACGATGTTGCGCTCGAATCGGAAGCTGACGTGGTCCTCGACCCGCGTCCGCTGCAGCTGCCAGTCGCGGGCCGAGGCAAGGATGTTGTTGGCGATGAGGTTGTCTTTGCCGTAGTGCTGGTGGAAACTCCCCGACGACGCATGATGGACGACGTTGTTGCGCATCACGATCCCGCTCGACCCTTCGTCGGTGTAGAGCCCCCAGCCGCCGTAGTCGTGGCTGACGATGTCATGGATCAGATTCCCCTCGACAATCGTGCCGGGGGAGACCCCGAGCGTGTAGACGCCCCCCATGTCGGAGAGCACGCCCCGGCCGAGGTGATGGATGTGGTTGCCGACGATCCGGTTGCGCTCTGTCGCGCTCGGCTCGTAGCCCCACGTCCACCCCACCGACACGCCGGTGTAGGTGAAGTCGGCGATCTCGCAGCGCTCGATGGTGGTCCGGTCGGCCTGACCGATCCAGATCCCGATCCCCGCCGGATGGAGGCGGCCACCATGGGCGATCGTGCAGTCGCGGATCGTGTTCTCGGTGACCCGGGCGATCGAGCGCCCCCCCGCCGCGGTCTCGCTCACCGGGGCTCGCGACGTGCAGTTCATCCGCTGTGGGATCCGGCATGTCGGCCGGTACGGCCTGGCGCTTGGCGTCGGCTGCGGCC
>JBAWVV010000460.1:0-3409 GCA_037147115.1 Planctomycetia bacterium
GCATTCTATCGCTTGAGGGGATGGCCCGTCGAAGGGCGCTTGCGTGGCTTTTCCAGCCTTGCGTCCCCAAGTGTGGGGGGAGAGAATCCCAGTGGCGGTGGGCGAGCGGGATTTCTGGGTGGCCGGGGATTCCGGGGCACCGGCATCGAGGGAGTTGGGTGTGCATGGCGATGGCGTGGCGGATGACAGTGGTGATCCCGGTCTTCGATGAAGCCCGCTGGTTGCCGCACGTCCTCGCCGCGCTTTCGGCCCTGCCGGGGCCCGTTGAAGTGATTGTCGTCGACGATGGCTCGACCGACGGCACCGCTGCGATCCTTGATCGAGCCGCCGCTGAGTCGTCGATCGTGGTGGTCCGCTTTCCTGGCAACCGCGGCAAGGGGGCAGCGCTGCGGGCAGGGATCGCCCGGGCGAGCGCCCCGATCGTGGTCTTTCAGGATGCCGATCTGGAATACTCCCCGGCGGCGCTCGAGGCGCTCGTCGAGCCGATCGAGCGCGGCGAGGCCGACGCCGTCTATGGGAGCCGGTTCCTCGGACCGCGGAGCCAGGCGACGGGGCCTCTTCACCGGGCGGGCAACTGGCTGGTCACCTGGCTCTCCAATCGTTTCACCGGCCTGCGGCTCACCGACATGGAGACGGGCCAGAAAGCGTTTCGCCGCGAAGTGATCCAGGCTCTCGATCTCGTCGAAAACCGCTTCGGGATCGAGCCGGAGATCACGGCCAAGCTCGCCCGGGCGGGCTGCCAGATCGTGGAAGTGCCGGTTGGCTATACCGGACGATCGCGGGCTGCCGGCAAGAAGATCGGCCTTCGCGACGCCCGGTGGGCGATCGTGTGCATCATCCGCTATTCACGGTGAGCATCGCTGCTCACGCGAGACGACGATCGGCACGATGAGAACGGGGACTCACTGGGGTACCGCATTAACTCATTTGCCGCCTGCGAACGGCCATGCCGATGAGCATGACGAGCAGAGCGCCGGTGAGCGCAAGCAGGAGTCGTCTGCCCCACGACCAAGCCGATGTAGAGGGCAGTTGGCGGCCGGTGAGAACATCCGCCTTGGTGACTCCGGGGATCGATGTCAGATCGCCTCGCGGGGCTATCGCACCGATCGTGACTGGGGCTGTGGTGCGGTAGGTGGTGGCAGTGGTTGACGTGCGGGAATCGCTGATCGCCTCGCCCGCGGGTACGACGATCTCAAACTCTTTCGGGTCGATCGGATCATTCAGCACGGCTGCGGTCACACGCCATTCCCGCTCGCTGACGACCTCGCCGGTCGTGGGATCGTAGTGCGTCTCCTTCGAGGACCATGGAAACCAGACGCCGTCCGTACTCGCCAACCGGTAGTCGGAAGACTCCAGTCGAATCACCCGCTTTCCATCGTGGTATTCCTCTTCAACCGGCACGATAAACCCACGACTCGGATCGACTGTCAGCTTCAGCAGCCTCGTCTGCATCTTCACGAACAACAGTGTCTCCTGCATACCGTATTCGATTTCGAACACGTCGCGCCCTTCGAAAGTATGGGATGCAACAAGATGCGGAAGTCGCTCGCCTCCCAAGCCCGCGTTGGAGCCAGTCGTCTCGGCAGCTCGCTTCAATGAGTCAATCGCGGAAGGAGAAAAAGTAAACGATTCGTGGTTGCCGCCGTCTGCCATGAGCAGCGTTGTGATCGCAAGGGCCATCGGACTGCGCGCTCTTCCGCAATATTCGATCGACGATACCGCGAAGGTATTGGTGGAGAGTGAGGTATCGCGGGCCTCCGGAAAGCGGGAGAGGAACGCCCGGTTTGATCCGTCAAACTCGCAGATTTGGATTTGCTCGCTCTTCAAGCCATCTGATGAGTCTTTGTGAGATGATTCATGCCGTGATCGCTTTCGTGGATTATTCCCCACGATCGCAGATCTCTTGATCCATTCTGTCGGAGTCTGGTTTCGAGGCTTCGGCGAGGCTTCTTCATTGCGGATCGCCCGAATCTCGCTCTTCCATCGCTCGCGTTCGAGGTCATTGACTGCGTTTTTGGCGAGCGCCTCGAGTCCCGAGATCATTTTGGCGTTGGATTGCTTCACGCTCGCCGGAGTCGGCTGGGCAGAGAGACTGCGCTCCTCGTAAGAAATGTCGCCCGACTGGATCAGGCGGGGATTTCGGCCCTGCTGCTCGAGGGCTTTGAAAAACATATCGACGATGGCAGAGGGAGACACCTCTGCCGAAAGGGCATAGTGCGGGGTGATGACCACGGAGGATGCCGCGATGCAGACGTAGCTCAGCCATCGAATCGTTGTCTGGCGGAGAGCAGCAGAAGCGGCCTGTTGCATCGTCGTTTCCCTGTCGGAGTGGTTCGACCCCTTCAAGCCTTCCCTTGCGGCTGAGCCTAGCCTACGAGGGGGCGTCAAGGTTTTGGCGTGGGGGCTTCGGTCTCGGTCTCCCCGAGCCATTTGTGGGAATCGCGGGCGTCCGGGCGCGCTCGCCGGGCACGAGCGGCGGCCGAATGCCTGGCGGCGCTCGCGGGCGGAGTTAGCTTCCCGCTTTGATCGCCACGGCGACGCAGGGAATCACGGCAGAAAAAGGCTTGCCGTCGACGGTGCCCGAAAGCTCGAGATCGAACTGTCGCAGGTCGTCTGGGGCTTCGCTCGGATCGAAGGTCACGTCGAGGACGACGGCCCCCTTCCCCGCGAAGCAGGCATGGGTGGCCCCCGCCCACGTAGGCGCTTCGACGCGATCGATCGTCACGGTGCGTGGCTCGCCGCGCGCGGCAATATCGAAGCGAAGCGTCTTGGTTTTCCCCGGCGTGAGCATGCCGACAAATCCCGAGGGGGGATGGATTGTCACGCTGCCTGCCACTCGGCCCCGCACCGGCACTTCATAGATGAGATCCCGCCCTCGATAGCCTGCTACCTCGACGCGCACACTCCCTTGGATCTCGCCAGCCGCCTCCGGCGGAGCCAGGTCGCAATGAATGGTGTGCAAGTCTAGCGAACCGGGATCCGCAGTCACGCTTACTTGGAGCCCTTCGATGCCACTGGAGGCACTCACCCCTTTGATCCGCTCGCCCGCTGGGATCGCGATGACAAACTCGCCGGAAGCGGTGGACAAAACGGGCACCTCGCCCAGGTCGAGCGGTGCACCCTGCAGCCAGATCGACTGCTCGTGGTGGATCGAGATCTCCTTGTCGGCCTTGATTGTTTCGCCATCGGCGCAGGTGACGACAATCGGAAACTTCAAATCGCGGGCCGTGCCATGGGAGGAGTCGTAGACGATCTCGACGTCGGCTTTTTCACCGGGCCCAAGGGTACTTGGTCGGAATGACGCCGTGCGGCAGGCGCAGCCGGTGGAGATCGAGGCGATCTCCAGGGTGCGGCCGGTGGCGTTGACGAGCCCGCAGGCCATCCGCCTCAATTCGCCGAGCTCAACGTC
>JBAWVV010000461.1:0-3403 GCA_037147115.1 Planctomycetia bacterium
CCCCCGAGAGGACGAAGACGGCCACGCGCGGGATGGCCGTATCGATCCCCGCCAGTCGCACCGCCGGCTCATTGGCGCCGATGGCGACGAGGTGACGGCCGAAGACCGTGCGCGAGAGGATCGCCTGCGCGGCAAGCACGACGGCCACCGCCACCGGCACCGTCACAGGGACGCCGAGGCCCGCGATCGGCTGCGCCAGCGGCCGGATTGCCGCCCCGATGAACAGCGTTCGGGAGTCGCACACGGCATACGTGAGGCCGCGGCAGATCTCGAGGCTGCCGAGCGTGACGAGGAACGAAGGAATCCGCAGGCCGACGGTCAAGAGCCCCGTGCCGAGGCCGGCGAGGGCGCCGGTGAGGATCGCCACCGGGATCGCCGCGGCAAGTGGCCATCCCCACTGAACGATGGCCACGCCGAGGACGGCACCGGCGAGCGCCATCACCGATCCGACCGAGAGATCGATGCCGCCGGCGATGATGACAAGCGTCATGCCGGCGGCGATGACGGCCAAGCCCGGCAGTCGGCCGGCGACGGTGGTCAGTGTCGTGGCGGAGAGGAAGTGGTCGGCGAGCGTTCCGAACAGGGCCACCAATCCGAGCCACACGAGCACGAGCACGCCCCATTCCCCGAGCCTTGTCCGATTCATGATGAATGTCCTGCTGTCTCGACGGTCGTAGGACCCCTGCTGGGGGCCGTCGGCACGGCGCTCTCGAAGGCTGCCGCCGTGACGGCCTCGTCGCTCCACCCGCGCGAGAACTCCGCCACGATCCTTCCCCCGGCCATGACGAGGACCCGGTCGCAGATGGCCCGCAACTCGGCCAGTTCACCCGACGCCAGCAGCACGCCGCCGCCGCGGTTGACGAACTCGCGGAGGAGCCGGTGGATCGTCCCCTTCGCGGCCGCGTCGACACCCCGCGTCGGCTCGTCGCAGAGGAGGACCCGGCATCCGGCTGCGAGCCAGCGGCCCAGCACCACCTTCTGCTGATTGCCCCCCGAGAGCTCGCCGACCGGTTGCTCGATCGACGTGCAGTCGACTTCCATCCGCGTCCGAATCTCCTCGGCTGCCCCCCGCTCCGCGGCCCGGTCGATCCATCCGCCCCGGGCCGGCGGACTCCCCGGCATGAGCAGGGCGTTGACCCGCATCGATTGACCGAGAAGGAGCCCGTCGTGGCGGCGATCCTCCGGAAGCATGCCGATTCCGGCGGCCACGGCCGCGCGGGGGGAGTGGAATCGCCTGGCGTGGCCGTCACCGACGCAGACGCTCCCGGCCGAGGCCGGATCCGCGCCGAAGATCGTCCGCAGGAGTTCGGTGCGGCCGGCGCCGACGAGCCCCGCGAGCCCCACGACCTCCCCGGCGCGGACCTCGAGGCTCACGCCCCGCACCCGGCTCCCGCGCTCGAGCCCGGCGACGGCCAGAACGATGTCGCCGGTGGGGGCCGACGCGGCGGCCGAGCCCTGCTGCGATGCACGCCCCGACATCTCCTCGATGAGCCGCTCCGGGGCGACGTTCCCCCCGAGATGCTCGGCGACGAACCGGCCATCGCGAAGCACGCTCACGCGGCTGGCGATGCGTGGGAGCTCGTTGAGGCGGTGGGTGACGTAGACGACCGACACCCCCTCCCCCACGAGGCGGCGGACGTGGTCGAAGAGAAGGTCGCTCTCCCGGGCCGAAAGCGCCGCCGTCGGCTCGTCGAGGATCAGGACGCGGCAGCGCCGATCGAGGGCGCGGGCGATCTCGACGAGCTGACGCTGGCCGACCCCGAGAGTGGCAAGCGGCGTATCGGGGGGAAGATGCCCCAGACCGACGCGCTCGAGCGCCACGGCGGCCCGGCGATGGAGCGAGGCCCGGTCGACGACGCCGAAGCGGTTGGGGAGCCGATCGAGAAACAGATTCTCGGCGAGGCTCATCCCGGGAAAGAGGTTCATCTCCTGGAGCACCATCACGACGCCCGCCCCCTCCGCCGCCGCTCGCGAGCGGGGGGCGTAGGGGAGATCCCCCAGGGTCATCGCTCCGGCGTTGGCGCGGATCAGGCCCCCCAGGATCGCGGCGAGAGTCGATTTTCCCGCGCCGTTGGAGCCCATCAAAGCATGGACCTCCCCCTCCCGCAGCTCGAGCGATACCCGGTCGAGGACCAGGGTTGACCAGGCCTTCGAGATCCCCTCGGCACGGAATACGACCGCCCCGGAATGGCCGTTCATGGGCTGCCCGTGACGAGATCGACCGGTGTCGTCCGGTCGTCTGGTGTCGCGGCGCCGGCGAGGATGTCGAGGGCCGCCTCGATCCCCGCGACGGCGAGCCGGTCGCCATGTTGGTCGACGGTGACGGCCAGCCGGCCGTCGGCGAGGAGCGGCGCGACGGCGGGGATGTTGTCGAAGCCGGAGAGGAGGACCTTCCGCCCCGAGGCCTCGATCGCCGCGGCCGCCCCGAGCGCCATGCTGTCGTTGGCGCAGAGAATCGCCGCCAGCGACGGATGCTCGCTGAGGAGCGCCGCGGCGATCCCGTTGGCCTTCTCCATCTCCCACTGGCCGCTCTGCCGGGCGACGATCCGCAGGCGGGCGGCGGTGGCAGCATCCTCGAGCCCCAGGGCGCGCTGCTGGCCGTTGAAGGCCGTCACGATTCCCTCGATGATCGCCACTTCGGCCCCGGCTTCGAGCCTGGCCGCGACCGCCTCACCCGCACGCCGCGCTCCCGCTCGGTTGTCGGGGCCGACGAATGGAGCGGCCAGGTCCGACTCGATGAGCACGGCGGGGTCGAGGCGGTTGTCGATGTTGACAACGAGGACGCCGGCGTCGGCGGCGCGCTTCAGCGCCGGGACGACGGCCTTGGAATCGGCCGGGGCAATGACGATCGCTGCCACGCCGCGGGCCACCATCTGCTCAATGAGCGTGACCTGCTCGGAGACATCGGTTTCGTTGCGCATCCCGTTGACGATCAGCTCGTAGCGGTCGCTCCTGCCGGCCTGATGGGCCCGGGCCCCGTCGGCCATCGTCGCGAAGAACTCGTTGGCGAGCGACTTCATGATGAGCGCAACCCGCGGCCTGCGGTCGGCCTTTGTGCCGGCGGTGCCCCCCGGTCCGCCGGGACGACCGCACCCCACGAGGGCGAAGAGCGCCAGCAGGAGCGGGAGGATCATGGTCGTGAGGCGGAGCCCCGGTGTCGCGCTGACTCGCCTCATCGTCGCTGCCCTCCCGGTGAACTGTCCCTCCCGCCACCAGAGCGTTCTACTACGGCCGGCCATCCCCGGGCGAGTCCCACTGTTTTCTGGAGTGTTCCCTCATGCGTGTGTCGTTCTCGGTGGGTGTGGCGGTCGCCGTGGTGGCCCTCGTGGCCCTCCCTCTCCCGCCTGCGGCTGCCGAGGGGCTGCCGCTCGGCAGCCGCAGGCGGGAGAGGGAGGGCCACGAG
>JBAWVV010000462.1:0-3399 GCA_037147115.1 Planctomycetia bacterium
CTCCCCTACGGCGTCCGCCCCCTTCTCCCCCGCGAGTTGGTTCACCTTCCTGGCCGGGTATTTCCGGCCCCGTCCGCTCGCGGTGGCCGTTGAGGTGGCGCTGCTCGACGGGGATCGGGTTTCGCTGGTGCCGCGCTTCTCCCTCGACGGGTTTTCCGTTCCGGGGGCGCTGCTTGCCCCGCCACGTGGTCGGCCGGTCGCCCCGCTCCAGACGATCCTGGGGCACAGGGCGCGCCTCGATACGGAAGTGCGGAGGGTGCTCGAGCGGATCGGTGGCGCGCCGGTCGCCTTGCCCCTGACCGAAGCCGGGCCGGTGCTCGAGGCCTTCGCCACGGCTGGTGTGCCGCTGATGCTCGGGGCCGCCGGAGAGAAGCTCGTCGTCGGCCCTGCCCATCCGCGGGTGAGCTTGGCTCTCGGCCCCGACGATGCTCTCGTCGTCACGTCGACGCTCGTCGCCCCCGACGGTGCGACGGTCACCAAACCGGTCGACCTCGCCCTCCTCCGGGCCAGGGAGGGATGGCATACCGACCAGCAGCGCCTCGTTCGCATCCCCCTCATCGCCAGCCCGCTCGATCGGCTCCTCCTTCTCGACAACGCCTTCCCGCCGCTCCACGGCACGGAGATCCCGGCGTTTCTCGAGCTCCTCGGCACCCACGCGGTTGCCCTTGGCGCACTCGTCCGCGGCCCGGGGGTGGCCGAGACGCACCGGATCATCGGCGCTGCGGCGACGACCGACTTCCGGGTCGGCGTCGTCGAGCGCCACGGTCAGTCGCTCCTCCGGGTCGAGCCGATCTACCGCCATGAGCGCTTCCAGGTTGGCCACGACGAGGCTTTTGCCGCGCACGCCGGCGGTGAGCGTTGGATCCGCCGCCGCGGCGCGTGGATTACGATCGACGCCGAGCGCGTCACCGCGATCAACCGCACCGCCACGTCCCTCGGCCTGACGCTGGTTGGGGAGGGATTTGAGTTTCCTGCCGCTGACAGGGAGCGGGTGCTTGGGGCCTTCGCCGCGCTCGGCGGGATCCGGCCGACAGAGGCGTTTGGCCATTTCCTCGCCTGCCTGGCCGATTTCGACCAGATCGAGGAGGTGCCGCTCCCTGCGAACCTCCGCGCCGGCGTGCAGCTGCGCCCCTACCAGCGGCATGGCGTCAACTGGCTCTGCTTCCTCCAGCGCTTCGGCCTCAATGGCATCCTCGCCGATGACATGGGCCTCGGGAAGACACTCCAGACGCTCACGGCCGTGGAACGGGTCCGCGAGATGGGCGCTTCGCGCTTGCCGGTGCTCATCATCTGCCCCACCTCGGTGATGCTCAATTGGCGCAGCGAGATCGGGAAGTTTCTCGAGCACAGCGAGACGCTCCTCTTCCACGGCCCGTCGCGCGGCCGGCAGGTGGAACGGTTGACGGCCGCGGCCGATGCCCCGGCCGACAGCCCCGGGCTGTTTGTGATCACGAGCTTCGATTGCGCCCGGATCGATCACGACACCCTCAACCGCATCCCCTGGCTGTACGTCATCGTCGACGAGGGGCATACGATCAAGAATCCCGACGCAAAGCGCTCCAAGGCGATCAAGACGATTCCGGGCCGTCACAAGCTCGCCCTCACTGGCACGCCGATCCAAAACAAGCTCGAGGAGCTGTGGTCGCTGTTCGACTTCGCCATGCCGGGGTTCCTCGACTCGCGCGCTGCCTTCCGGCGCCGCTATACCGTCAACAGTCGGGTCGACTGGCCGGCCGTCAACGACCAGCTCATCCCCCGCATCCGGCCGTTCGTGCTGCGGCGGCTGAAGAGCGCCGTCGCCCGTGATCTCCCCGAGAAGATCATCGTCGAGCGGCAGGTGCCCCTCACGCCGCTCCAGGTGACGCTCTACAACGCCGTTCGCGACAGCGTCGAATTTCGCCAAATGCGTGAAGCGGTGGAGCGCAACGGCGTGGCCCGCTCCCAGACCCACATCTTCGCGGCGCTGACAAAGCTCCAGAACATCTGCAACCATCCGCTCATCGGGACGGGGCACGCGTCTCCCCGCAGTGCCCTCCCGGCCGATTCCGGCAAGCTCGATCTCCTCCAGGAGCTGATCGAGGAAGTGGTCGACGGCGGGCATCGGGCGCTGGTGTTCTCGCAGAGCACGCGCGTCCTCGATCTGATCGCCCACTGGTTCGGCCAGTGGGGGGTGCGGTCGCTGCGAATTGACGGGAGCACGCCCGCTCTCGACCGGGCGAAGCTCGCCGACACCTTCAATGCCGACGCCTCGATCCACGCCTTCCTCCTCTCGACGCGGGCCGCCGGCACCGGGCTCAATCTCGTCGGCGCCGACACCGTGATTTTCTATGATCACGACTGGAATCCGGCCAACGACGCGCAGGCCATGGACCGGGCCTACCGGATCGGCCAGACCAGGAATGTCACCGTCTACAAGCTCGTCTCTCGTGGCACCCTCGAGGAGAAGATCCTCGCTCGCCAGTCGGAGAAGCTGAGCCTTGCCGAGGGGGTGATCGGGGCCGACTCCGGTGGCTTCAAGGATCTTTCCCGCGACGAGCTCCTCGATCTGTTCACGCTCGACAGCGAGGCCTGAAGCCTGTCGGGCCCTCGCTGTCCGTGGAGGCTTTCATGGCTGAAGACGCCCAAGGGTTTCTCCCGCCGGTTTGGTCGAGTGCCGACACCGTTGCCTGGCCGCTCACCCGGCTACTGGTTGATTGCTCGGTGATCGCCTACGACCCGGAGGCTGTCGGGCTCGAGAAGCTCCGCGCCCTCGGCCTCAGCGGGCATCTGCTCTCCGGGCGCGGCGTCGACGCCTTCCCGATGACGGTCTACGCGATCGGCGTCGGCAGCGACGCGATCCTCGCCTTCCGGGGCACACAGGGCGGTGGCTCGATCCTCCAAGATCTCAAAGTCATCCGGCGGCGCACCCCCGAGGGGCGTCTCCACGCCGGCTTTGCCGATGGCTATGCGGCCATCCACGATTCCGTCGTCACCCGGCTTCGCCGAAATGGCGTGAAACGCGTCTGGCTGACAGGGCACAGCCTGGGGGGCGCGCTCGCGGTGGTGGGGGCCAATCGGCTGGAGGAGGCGGGATTCGATGTGGCTGGTGTGGTCACATTTGGCCAACCGATGGTGGCGATGCCCGATCTCGCCCGCGTCCTCGCCCGCCGGTTTCGCGGTCGGTATGTGGCCTTCGTCAATGGCAGCGATCCGGTGCCGAGGGCGGTGTTGCCCTACGTCCATTTCGGCCGCTGTGTCCGTCTCGCCGGTGGCGTGTTCACCCGGTTTGACCGAGTGCCGCGGACCTTCGGCATGGCGGCTTCCGGTGGGGCGAGAGCCGACGGTGAGTTGGACGTCGACGACCCCGGCCTTGAGCCAATGGATGCCGACGAGCTCGCGGTTCTCATCGAGCAGATCGAG
>JBAWVV010000463.1:0-3397 GCA_037147115.1 Planctomycetia bacterium
CTATAGCACCCCCTGAGCGGGTGACTCAAGGACCTCGGGCAAGCGATCTGGCCCATGCACCTCATTACGACAGGAAACATGCCCAAATCCACCTCCGCCACAAATCGACAACCACCGATTCCTTCCATCCCCACCCTCTCCACCCGCCTCCACGAACTCATCTCGGCCTGCTTCACGGCAGTATGGGTGTCATTCGGCGCTTCAAAACCGGCCACTCATCGGCGCTTGAAAACCGGCCACCGTGTGGGGGGTACTGGGTGGAAGAATCCTCTTAATCGGCCCTGTTGGCAAGGGTGTTGGCGGCAGTTGTTTGCGGTTTAGCCGGTGGTGCGAGCTGTTTGGCTGCGTGAATGCCGTGTATTCCCGGTCGGCGCGGTGGCCGGTTTTGAATTGGTGTCGCTGTCGTCGGTGTCGGCTGGCCGGTTTTGGAGTCGGTAGCTTTTCCCGTGGAAGGAGATGATTTCGGCGTGGTGGAGGAACCTATCGAGGATAGCGGAGGCGCTAGGTACGTCGCCGATGAGCTTGCCCCAGTCTTCGAGCGGTCGGTTGCTGGTCATGATGGTGCTGCGTGTCTGGTGTCGTCGCATGATGATCTCGAAGAGGTATTCGCCGCTGCGTTTTGGGAGTTGCTTCATGCCCATGTCATCGATGATGAGGAGGTCGGGCCTGAGGTATCGTGCGAGGGTGGCATCGTCATGATCGATGGCTTCTTCGTGAAGGAAGTCTCGAACGACGTCGAAGATGGAGCGGTAGAAGGCGGTTCTTCCCTGCTTGATGGCGGCGTAGCCGATGGCCTGGGCGATGTGGGTCTTGCCTGTTCCTGGCGGCCCGACGAGGAGCACGTCTTTCCCTTGATGGAGGAACTGGCAGGTGGCCAGTTCGAAGATCTGCTTGCGTGGTAGAGAGGTGTTGAAGTCCCAGTCGAACTGGTCGAGTGGCTTCAGGTCTCTGAACAGTGCGAGCTTGGTCCGGCGATCGAGTTGCCGTTGGCCGCGGACGGCAAGTTCGTCCTGGAGGATGAGTTCGAGGAACTCAAGGTGGCTGAGCCTGCTGGCCTGGGCTTCCTGGATTCGGACGTCGAGGGACTCGGCGAGTCCGGAGAGTCGGAGTTGCCGAAGGTTGGCACGGAGTGGATCACGCATTGAACAGTCTCCTTGGCTGCGGGGAAGGACTTCGTCACGGTGACGAATCTGGTGGTAAGGTTGTCTTGTCTGGTGAAACGGAGTCGGGCTCTGCTGAGGAGCATCCCGGCGAGGGATATCCGGACCGCAGGCACTTGCCATGCCCAACGTCGCCCCGCGAGTTCACGCTCGCGGGGCGACTGTCTTTGGCGTGAGCAGGGCTGCCTGTGTCATGCCTTTTAAAACCTTCGCCCATGGATGGGCGACTCTGCCGGCGCTGGATTGCTCTGGCGACGACGGCCGCGTAATCATCGAGGGGGCGGATGAGCGGATGCTCGCTCAGGAACTCAAGCGGCTTCTGCTTTTGGGCCCGTCGTCCGATGAGCTGTCGCACGGTACGGAGTCTGTAACACTGGTATGAGAGGGCTGTTTCGCAGGCGGCTTCGATCTCGGCGCAGGTGTGTTTATGGGTAAGTGACAGAAGTCCCTGCACAACACGGTGGCCCTCGACGCCGCGTGCCGTGACGACGGCATCGGCCCAGGCCGAAGACTGCGGCCCGATGGTTCGCACCTTCCCGAGGAGGTAGGTGATGCCACGTTCGAGGCCGTTGATCTTCATCGGATGGACGTGGTGCATCGTGGTGCTGAATCGCCCATGATCGTGCTTGGCGTGGATCGCGATCTCCTTCATCTGGACATTGAAGATCCGCACGGTTCGACCGTTGGAGCGGGCCCAGACATCTCGTCCGAGGTATTCGGGCGGGACCGAATAGAACGCCTTGTCGACCTCGACATGCCCGTCGCGACTGACCTTTCGCTTCACCTCGCGGAAGTTCTCAAAGCGGGTTGTGGGGAGCGACAAGAGCGTCTGCCGTTCACTGTCTTGAAACACGGCGAGCACCTGCCGCTTGGTCGTGCCGTGAATCCGTCTGTCGGCGATCCTGTCTTCCCACGACTCGAGATACTCGTTCTGCTCCGCCAGGTTCTGGAACGTGCGACCCTTGAGCGCGTTGTCCTGAACGTAGGCGACGCCGCGTTCGGTCTTTCCCTTGTGCCGGGGCGTCCTCGGCTTCGTGGGGAGTACGACCGTACCGTAGTGGCGGCAGAAGTCGGCGAACTTGGGGTTGATCTCGGGATCGAACCAGTCGGCCTGGAGAACTGCTGCCTTGAGGTTGTCGACGACGAGTGTTCTGGGAACGCCGCCGAAGTGTTCGAAGGCATTCTCGATGCACTGCATGAAGTCATCGGTCGACTGTGTGAAGACCGCTTCGCTGTAGGCCTTCCGCGAATGGGATAGCACGACCCGCAGGACGTGCGTCTTGCGGCGGCGTCCGTTCGGGCCCACGACCGGTGCGCCGGTTCCGAAGTCAATCTGCGCTTCGTGGCCCGGCGGGCTCTCCATCCGTCGGAACGGCACCGGCAGGCTCGCCCCCTGCCTCTTGAGGAGTCGCCGCACGCTGTCGTAGCTGACGTTCCTGGCGCCGGGGAACTCTGTGAGCAGGTCCTGATGGATCCGCTTGGCCGACAGCCCCTTGCTCCGCTGCTCGATCAACCAGTCGACCCATGGGCAGGCCGCGCTTCGCTGCGCCGCGACTGCAATCTTGCCGATCGGCGCTTCAAAACCGGCCAGCGCCGGGGGGCCGGCCGGCGAAATCGGCGCATTGGCCGGTTTTAAAACCGCCTCAGGCCCCTGGCGAAGGTGCCGGGAGACCGTCTCTCGATGCACGCCAAGCCGTCTCGCGATCTCTCGGCAGGACAGTCCTGCCGATCGTAAGGATTGGATCGCCTCGATAATCGCCATCTTCAATACATTCGCCATGACAGGCCTCCTTCCGCGGCAATGCCGCTAGAAGACCTGTAGGTCGAGATGCTCCGTGAAGACGGCCGGAGTTCATGCGCCGATCACTGGCCGGTTTGAAGCGCCGACTGACAAACGATCGACGGCAATGTCCGCCGGGAATACCCGACGGAGTCAACAAGTCGAAGAGATCCGCGCCCGCTGGGCAATGGGTCAAACCGTCCGTCTGGACTGTTCCCATTTTGACGGCTCTCAAACAGGGAGTGAAGGGAGGCAAATGGTTCCGATTGAATGACACCATTCAGTGGTGGCCACATGCGTTCTTTGCCAAGCAGGGGCTGTGCGGTCTGGTAACCGCCCATGCCGTGGTCGTTCAATCCTCATTGAGGTAAGACCTCAACCGAAGAGCCGTGTGCGGTAGATCTGCACGCACGGTTCGGAGGGAGGGGGGCCCGAACCCAATCGGGCCTCCCTACCC
>JBAWVV010000464.1:0-3396 GCA_037147115.1 Planctomycetia bacterium
GGTCGAGGGCGAAGCGGAGCGTCGCCGCATCGGGGATCGATCCGCCCGTGAGGCCGACGAGCGTGCCGATCTGCCTGGCGTCGTCGGGATTGATGAACTCGCTACCGCTGTCGCGACGTGAGTTGGCGAGCATCCAGATGAAAAACGCCAGGGCCGCCAGCGGCACGATCGCCTGAAGCAGGTTCGTCATGGTTTTCACGGAGGTCTCGCTCCTGACGGCTGGAATCGCGGCGTGGTGAAACCCTTCGCGGAAAAGCCCTTGGCATCGAATCTAAAGGCGTCTCCCGGCTTGCTTAAAGATACTTCCGCCGGTTGACGGTGGCGCGCCACCGGCCGGAGAGGGCGATGTCGGTGAGCTGGCCTTGAGTGAACGAGCTGCCGTGCTCGAGGATCGCTCGACGGACCACCTCGCGGACGTCGGCGCCGGTCGCCCCCTCGAGATGCTCGGCCATGGCGTGGAGATCGATCTCGAGCCCGAGCGGCTCGAGATGCCGACCGAGGATCCGGGCCCGCGACGGGGCGTCGGGCATCGGGAGCGTGACGATCATGTCAAAGCGGCTCGAGCGCTGCGCCGCCGGGTCGAGCGACTTGGGGTCGTTTGTTGTCGCGATCGTGAGCACGTCCTCACGCTGCCGGACGCCGTCGAGCGTGGCGAGGAAGTCGGCTAGCGCCGTGTTGTCGCCGCCTGAGTCGCGGTGGCCGAGGACGAGATCGATGTCGTCGAGGACGATGAGCGTCGGCCCGAAGGTGTCGCTCTCGGCGTAGAGATCGGCCAGGGCGTGCCGCATCGAGGTGGCGTCGGCAAGGATCGTCGTGTACTGCCCGACGAGGCTCGCGGCGATGACGCGGACGAGGTGCGTCTTGCCGACGCCCGGCGGCCCGGCGATGAGGAGGCCGCGGCTTGTTCCCAGGCCGAGCGAACGGAGGAGATCGCGGCGCGTCGTGGCGGCAGCGAGGAAGACGTCGATCTCCCGCCACAGCTCGTCGGGGAGGATCAGCCCCTCGCGCCGGCTATCGATCGCCGGGCTGACGCCGACCCGGATGCAGCCGTCGCTGACGCTCGCCTGGAGGACACGGCCACGGAGGGGATTGTCGCCAGACTTGAGCCGCTCCCGAAACGAGGCGAGGAGCCCCTCGGCGACTCCCTTGTCGGCATGCGCGGAGAGGATGGCAAACTCCCGCGACCAGTGGCGATCGTCGACGAGGACGCAGAGCCCCTTCGCGGCGAGCGTGCCGGCGGGAAAGAAGGCCACGAGCCGGCCCGGCACCGTCACCTGGGTGTTGGCCCCGTGCTCGTCGAGGCCGAGATCGAGCTGCGACCAGGTGGGGGGAAGGCCATCGCCGGGGGAGCCGATGAGAACGGCATCACCATGCTTGGCGATCTCGAGGCGGAGCATGTTGCCGAGGATCGCCAGCGAGGTCGAAGGACCTGTGAACCGGGTGCTCGCCAGCGCCAGCGGATCGATCCCGAGGTGACGTGTGGCAAACTGCGTCGGCGTGGCCACCGAGGCGGGCTCGTTGCCGACAAGCTCGCCGAGCACCTTGAGCGCGGCTCGGCTCTCCTCGCTCGCTGCGGTGAGGATCTCGTCGACACAACGGCTCGATTTCGGGGAGACGGGATCGGCGGTCATCGTGGGTCCTCAGGGGGGGCAGTTGGGTCGGTGGCGGTTGCCTGGGCCGAACGGGCCTCGGCCTGGCGGCGGATCGCTTGCTTGGCCGCCTCGAGCCGCTCGGGCCAGCGAAAGCGGGGGGCCGTGGCGGGATCGTAGCCAGCGAGATGGCCGGTGAGACGGGTGGCGGGCTTGGTGTACCGCAGCTCGGTGTCGCCAAACACCTCCCGACAGAGGGCGGCGAGGCGCGGATCGTAGTCGAGCAGCTCGCTGCGCAGATGGACGTGGTTGTGATCGTGGTCGTTGACGCGGTTGTTGTCGAACCAGCACTGCACCCCTTCGGCGAAATACTCGTGGTGGTTCACCGAGGCGTATTTCCCCTTCCACAATCCATCGCGCATTGCGGCGTCGTAGGCGGCGAGGAGCCGGGCGTCGAAGGAGGGATCGACGTTCGACATCCCGCGCAGATGGATGACGTGGGCAAACTCGTGGATGAGGATGCACTCCGCGGCGTAGGGATCGCCGTCATAGGCAAGGAGATTCTCCTCCCCGCAGGAGCTGTAGGGATCGGTCTCGCTGCCGCCGGTGCCGCGGGCCCGGGCGTCCCAGAAATCGCGGCCGGAGATGCCGGGAAATCCCTCCATGGGAGCGGCGGCGAGAAAGGCGAACTCGGGGAGATCGGTGGTGTATTCGTCGTGCCCCAGAAGGCACAGCCGCGCGCCCGACTCGATGAGCGCCCGGCGGACATCGGGGCGGGCCGCGAGCAGCGCATCGATGAGATACGCCGCCTCGAGGAGGGCGAAATCGCTTACCGCTGCCGAGGCGACGATCGGAAAGCCATGGGCGCTGGTGTATTTCGTATGGAAGGGATCGACCTTGAGCGCGGCCGGCGGAGGGATGACGCGCCCCACGCCTGCTGCCTCGTCGACAACAGCGGCGTCGCCTGGGTCAGCCGGCCGAAACACAAAGGCCTTCACCGGCTGGCTGGCGACAGTGCGCTCCTCGGCACCGGAGTTGCGACCGACTATTTTATAGCCCTGCCCGGGGGATGCGACGAGGATCGTGTTGCCACCGGCGGGGACCTCGCCGGCAGCGGTCCGGCCGCCAACGTCATCGAGGGCGATGATCTCCGCCGGCTCGGCCGAACGGTTGAACACCTGAAGCCGGACGGTGGTGGGGGCCGGCTCGGCGCCGATCGCCACCGGGGCAAGGAGCACAAGCCACACTCCGAGCGCCACCAGGCCCCCGACCTGCCACGGCGGAGTCCGCGCGGCACTCATGCCGGGAGCCCGCAGGCGACGGCCGAGACGACGGCGGCGATCCGCACCGCGTCGTGGCAGGCATCTTCGCTGGCGCCGACATGAAGGAGGCTCTTCTCGTGGTTCTGGAGGCAGAGCTCGCAGCCGGCCAGTGCCGCGCAGGCGAGGCTCATCAGCTCGAAGTCGAGCTTCGTTGTCGCCGGCTGGATCATCCGGCTCATCCGCAGCCGTGGCGGACGGGCGTCGTAGCTCTCCTTGTGGATCATGTGACGGAAGCGGTAGTAGACGGTGTTCATCGCCATCAGCCCCGCGGCCGCCACGCCGTCGGAGAGCACGGCCGCGGCGGCCTCGGCCAGGCCGGCCTGCAGATCGCTCTCGAGTGCCTCGACGAGTGGGCGGCAGCGGAGGAAGCGGGCAGAGGCGAGCGCCGTGCCGAGCGCCTGGGCGGGGGTGAGGTTCTCGCCGGCGAGGACGCTCGAGAGATTGAGGCGGATGTCCTTGAGATCGTCGGGGAGGGTGTCGCGGAG